>JADLEZ010000695.1 GCA_020845855.1 Burkholderiales bacterium | reverse complement strand
GCTCGCGAGAAGTCGGCGCCGTAGCGTGGCTTGCACGGTAGCGATCGCGGCCGGGTCGATTGCAGTGGCCGGATGGAAGACGACGCCTCCGGCGGGCGCGGGCGCGAACAGTCCGTCGATGACCACGATTGGTCGCAGGATTTCGACCAGCGGCCGCACCAGTCGGGCGAGTGCGGGGTACCACCCGGCGGCGATCCCCAGGCCCACGCCGGCGAGCGCACCCAGCGCGAAGCCCGCCACGATTCGCCACAGGCTCGCACCGACATGCTCGGCGAGTTCGCGCAGTGTCAGCACCGCCCACGCCGTGGCAATCGCTTGCGTGGGTGCCGGCAGCACCTGCGCATCGCGCCACAGAAAGCGGGCGGCGAACTCCCACAGCGCGAGCACGAGAGCAGCGCCGAGAACGCCGAGCCACGCCCCAGGCTCGAGGCGCCAGGCCGCGCGTGCGGCCGGCAGTGGCGTCGCGAGCGTGCTCACGTCGACGGTCCGCTGCGCACCTGCCACGGCAGGAGCCGCCGCTCGAACCATTCGAGCCCGACCGCGATCGCAAAGCCGAGGACGCCGATCACGAACATTCCCACCATCGTGATGTCGGTTCGATAGAAGGTGCGCGCCTCCATGATGAGCGCACCCAGGCCCTGGATGGTGCCGATCATCTCCGCACCGACGATGACCATGAAGCCGACACCCAACGCAATCCGCGCCCCAGCGAAGATGCGCGGCAACGCCGCAGGCAGAATCACCTGTCGGAAGAGCGCCGGCCCCGCGACATCCATCGTCCGCGCCGCGCGCACCAGCACCGGATCGACGTTCTTGACCGCCGCGACCACGTTGGACAGCATGACCCAGAAGCAGCCATAGCCGATGAGGAAGATCTTCGACGCCTCGCCGGTGCCGAACCACACGACGGCGAGCGGCAACAGCGACAAGGTCGCCACCGAGCGGCCGAAGGCGATGATGGGATCGGTGAGCTTGTCGATGACCGGCACGCGCCCGATGAGGAGTCCGAGCGGGATCGCGAGGGCGAGCGCCAGCACGTAGCCGATGACGATGCGCTGCACCGTGATCGCCACATGCGTCGCCAGCGAGATGCCCTCGGGGTAGCCTTCGGCGAGCAACTCGATCAGGCTCGTCGCGAGCTTCGAGGGCGGCGGAAACTGCACCGGCCGCAACCAATCCAGCCGTACCCCAGCCTCCCACGCCACGAGCACCCCGATCACGACGAGCACCGGATAGACGACGTCGCGCCAATCACGGGCCGGGCGCGGTGGCTTGCCCGGTGCGGGCAGGATGCTCGCCGACGGCGCCGCATTGGTCATTGCAACGCCCCCCAGATCGTCTCGTACAGCGCAAGGAGTTCGGGGTCGACGCGCGAGCGCGGGCGCGCCAGTGCGAGCCGCCGGTCGAGCACCACGCGACCCGGGCGCGGCGCCATCACGAGGATCCGATCGGCGAGCATCAGCGCTTCCCAGATGCTGTGCGTGACGAACACCACCGTCTTGCGCCGCGCCGCCCAAACCCGCAGGAGCTCGTTCTGCATCTCGATGCGAGTCAGTTCATCGAGCGCGCCGAAGGGCTCGTCCTTGAGCAGGATCTGCGGATCGAGCGCGAGTGCGCGCGCGATCGCGACCCGCTGCTGCATGCCACCCGACAATTCGAACGGATACTTGTCGCCCGCACCCGTGAGGCCGACGAGCGCGAGCAGTTCGCTCGCCAGCGTACCGCGTTGCGCAGCGGGCACGCCCCGACTCTTCGCGGCGAAGACGATGTTCTGCACCGCGGTCAGCCAGGGAAAGAGCGCGCCCTGCTGGAAGACCATGCCCTTGCCCTGGCCCGGACGCATGACACGTTCGCCATCGATCGTCACGCTCCCGCTCGTCGCCGTCTCGAGCCCGGCGACGATGTTGAGCAGCGTCGTCTTGCCGCAGCCGCTGCGCCCGAGCAGCACCACGAACTCGTTCTCGGCGATCGCCAGCGCGAGCTCGCCGAGCACGGGTGGCGTGTCGGGTGCGTCGGTGGCAAAGCGTTTACCCACCCCGTCGATGACGATCTTGGCCGGCGGCGCCTCGCCACGCCGCACCGGTGCGTACCCGGCCCGCCCCGCCAGCGCTTCATACATCCGCGGCGCTACCGTCACGCGCCCGCCTCGTCGATGGTCACGAACACCGGGGATGACCAGGCGTAGGCGCCATCCAGCTGGCGCACGCGGACCCAGTAGGCGTGGGTGCCGATCGCTGCGGCGGCGTCGGCAAAATCGAAACGTGCGCCGAGGCTCGGCAGCGTCTGCGGCAGCCAGCGCAGTTCGAGGCAGCGCTCGGGTCCCGTCAGCTCGATCGACCGGCCCGCACTGCCGATCTCCCGCAACGAAATGCGTGCTGAGATCTGGTCGGTCGCGAAGACGAGTTCGCCCTCGTCCTTTTCCAGATCGAGCACCACGCCATCCCAATCACCGGCCGTGAGCGAACGCCAGCGCACACCGTGCCGATCGTGATGCAGCAGGCCTTCGTCGGGCGTGTCGAAGGCGTAGCCCTCGACGCGTTCGATCGTATTGTCCTCGACGCGCAGTCCACCGTTCCACTGCATGCGTGCGCGCTGCCAGTTGCCCGGGGACGACGCACCCCGCCAGGCCACCCGCAATCGCCGGGACGGCGCCCCCGTGAGCCGATCGACGTGCGCGAGGCAGGTCGTATCGCGATAGAAATCGACGGCCTCGACGGGCGCCGTCCCTTCCACGCGTACCTCGAAGGCGTCGAGCCGGGTGGCGCCTGGGGCAAGGCGCAGGTCATCGCCCATCCGTGCCGCGCCACAGCGAATGTCGAGCAGGATCCGCTCCCCCGTCGTCGCATAGCAATGCCGGCGCGTGAGCGCCGACCAGATCGATTCGCGGGTGAGCGCTTCGGCGCGGATCGCGGTGAGCCCCCCTCGCACGTTGCGCACGCCGAGGTGGCCGGGATGCGAGTTGCCGGGTCGGCCATCGACGCTGTCACTGCCGGCGACGACGCCCATCCGGTAGCCGCGGGCCAGTGCCTCGTGCAGGAACCACTCCGAGGTGGCGTGCGTCGAGTGAACCTCGAGAAGGCGCTCCAGCGAGGGATCGTGCCACTTTAGGTTGGCGGTGCGGCCGCCCACATGCACCGCCACGAGCGGCGCCGAAGCGCGAAAATGCCGATAGAAATCCTCGACGTGGGGCAGGTCGCGCGCGAGGTCCGAGCGATCGCGCACGAACTCGTGGCTGCAACGCCGCAGTTCACCGGTATCGCCCGGGAAGTAGACGTTGTGATCACCGCCCTGCGACGACGCCGCGGACCACTCGTAACCCTGGAGCGTCACGAAGGACCCGGGTTCGTGCAGGCGCTGCGTGCTGCGTAGCGTCTCCTCCCACTCGGGCTGCGACACCAGGAAGCAATTGGCCTGATGCGAGCAGACGTCGAGTGCCGAGAAGTCCCGGGCGTGCGCGTAATAGTCGTCGATCGTGCGGGCGCCGCAGCCGATGACCGACTGTGCGTGCAGGTCGGCCCAATAGACATTGGACTCGCCCGCTCCGTCGTGGCAATCGAGCGCATTGCTGATGCAGACAAGACTCAGCGTCGGCGCCTCGACGCGAAGCCGCAGCATGCCCGCGGGCAGTGGGCCAAGATCGGCGTCGACCCAGGCGCACCGCGGCAATGCCGCCGGCCGCGCTGCCGCCTCGCCCGGCACCGTGACTCGC
>JADLEZ010000694.1 GCA_020845855.1 Burkholderiales bacterium | reverse complement strand
TGGTACGCGAGCTTCCGGCCGCTCGCCGACGCATTCGCGCGGGGGGCGCAATGACGGCGGCAACAAGAGGTAATGACGTGGAACCAGAAGAGAAGCGCTCCGACTCGCGAAGCATGTTCGTATCGGCGACGCCGGCAGAGGTGTTCGCTGCGATGAGCGACGCGACGCGGATCGCCCGTTGGTGGGGCCCGGACGGCTTTACGAGCACCATTCACCAGTTCGACTTCCAGCCTGGCGGCGTCTGGCGGCTCACGATGCACGGGCCCGACGGAAGGGACTATCCGAACGAGAGTCGCTTCACGCGTATCGTCCCCGGCGAGCTCTTCGAGATCGAGCACCTGTCGGGACACCATTTCATCCTGTCCATCGAGTTGCGTCCGTCGGAAGAGGGGACGCGCGTTCACTGGCGCCAGACCTTCGATACCGTGGAGCACTACGAGCGGATCGCCGAGTTCGTCGCGGGCGCGAACGAGCAGAACCTGCAGCGCCTCAGTGACGAAGTGCTGAGGGCCTAGCCACGGGCGCCGTGGGGCGGGTCGTCAAAGAAGGAACGTCCGTGACGCGACCTGCAACGCCTCCATCCCGTACTTGATTCCAGGCTGATGAATATTCGCGAAGCCAGGAGAGGATTTCGATCAGATCTGGCCGATCTTCAAGGAGATCGCTTCCGCGGGCGAGACGTATGCGTACCCGCGCGACGTCACCCGCGAGCAGGCGGCGGCGCTCTGGATGGATGCGCCGAGAAAGACTTACGTCTTCGAGGAAGACGGGACGATCCTGGGTACGTACTACATCAAGACGAACCAGTCGGGGCCGGGCGACCACGTTTGCAATTGCGGCTACATGGTGTCGTCGAGAGCGAGGGGACGTGGTCTCGCGACCGCGCTGTGCGAGCACTCGCAACGGATCGCGAGAGAGCTCGGGTACGAGGCGATGCAGTTCAACTTCGTCGCATCCAGCAACGAGGGCGCAGTGAGGCTTTGGAGCAAGCTCGGTTTCGCCACGGTGGGTCGGGTGCCCAAGGCGTTTCGCCATCCGGCCGAGGGCTACGTCGATGCGTTGATCATGTACAAGTGGCTGGACGCATAGAGAAGCGCCGGAACGGCTCCCGCGAACGACCTCCGCGCCGAGGCACGGCGATTGCCTGCTCTGCGCCATGGCTTCGCGGGTGCACATGGCGGTGAGTCTCACGTTGACCGCGCTCGGTCTCGCGCCCGGCGCCGCGCACCTGATGGAGATGCCGGTGAAGCTCGGCTATGCGCCGGCTTTCTACGCCGAGGTGACGAGCACTCTTTACGCTTGGTACGGCATCGCCGGCGGCATGGTGCAGGTAGCGGCGGCGCTGACCGTGGTCGCTCTGGCGTTTCGCCTCCGGCGATCGCGCGCTGCCGGCTTGGCCGCGGCATCCGCTGCTGCGCTCGTGATCTCGCTCGCCCTCTGGGCTGCCGTGGTCGCGCCGGTGAACTCTGCCTGGGCTGACGTTTCGCGCGCCGACCTGGCGGAGTTCGCGGCGGCCTACGGGCACTTGCGCTCCCGCTGGGAGTTCGGGCATCTCGCGGCGTTCATCGCCTGGCTCACGGGCTGGCTCGGCCTGGTCGCCGTCGCGACCGGCGAGCCCGGAGCGGCGGCGCGGGGCACGGTCTGACCGTCGCGTGCGTCTCATCACCATCGCCGCCGTCGCCGCAGTCGTAATCGCTCTGGCGCCCGCAACCGAAGCCGCTGCACAGACCGCCGAGCTGAATGTCATCGAATCGCCTCGGGAAAGGCAGTCGAACCCCCGGCTGCTCGCCTTTCCGCTGACGGTGGGCAAGCGATGGAAATACCAGAGCGACTGGGTCTTCAAGCCAAAAGGATCCAACGGCAAGGCGAGGATCGACGTGGCCGTCGTCGCTTACGAAAGGGTGACCGTGGCCGCCGGCGAGTTCGAGGCGTTCAAGCTGACCGCACGGGAAGCGTTGGGCGGCACGTCGCCGGTCGGCAGCCAATATGCGGGCGAGACGACGCGAACATACTGGTACGCGCCGGCCGTGCGCGCGATCGTGAAATCGGTGGCGCACAATCCCTATCTGGGACCATCGACGGTCGAGCTCGTGAGCGCGCAACTGCGCCCGTGATCTGACAGGGTTGCGGCCCATCGATTCCGCCTTACACAGGAGATGCCGGCATGTTCGATCACATCGGCTTCGGCGCGACCGATCTCGCGCGAAGCAAAGCCTTCTTTCTCGCGGCGCTCGCACCGCTGGGCGTCACGGTGGCGATGGAAGGACCGTATGGCGTAGGGCTCGGGCGGAACGGCAAGCCATCCCTCTGGCTCTCGGCGACGACGGAGAAGCCCGCTCGTCTGCATATCGCGATTGCCGCCGAGACCCGGGCGCAGGTGGATGCGTTCTACCGAGCGGCGCTGGCCGCGGGCGGCAAGGACAACGGGCCTCCGGGCGTGCGGGCGCACTACCACCCCGACTACTACGGTGCGTTCGTCATCGGTCCTGACGGGCACAACGTCGAGGCGGTGTGTCATAAGCCCGAGCGCTTCGCCTCGAGCTGATTCGGCATCGTCACCGCATGTGCTTGTCGAAGAACGCGATGATCTTTTCGGGGTGCCGGCCGAAGTAGTTGTAGCCGTCCTTGAACCGCTTCTTCGTGCCCCTGATCCAGAAGAGCTCCTTTTCCTTGCTCCCGAGCAGGTCGAAGGTCTTCTGCGCGTCTTCGGGATTGCGCGTCCATTCGTCTTCCAGCACCTGGATCATCAGCACGGGCATCCGGACGCCGGCGGCGAAGAGCTGGGGCGTCATCTCGGCCATCGTGAAGGCGCCCATCTTGAGCAGCTCGAGGTCGATGAGCTCCTGGTACTGGCTGACGCCCTGCAGCTCGGAGAACGCCGAGTAGATCGCGGACATCGAGACCACCATGGGGCTGCACAGGCAGCGCACGTTCGCGAACAGCTCGGGTCGCCGGTAGATCGCCTCGTACTGGGAATTGCCCCCCATGCACTGGCTGTACAGCCCGACCTTCATCCGGCCGAGCGTCGGGGGGCTGTCGACGTACTTCTTCGCGCCCACGCAATCGCGCCATTCCCAGCGGCCGATGCCGGAGAGGCCGCCGTTCGCAGCGCTGCTGTTGCCGTGGTTGCGAATGTCGTAGGCGAGG
>JADLEZ010000693.1 GCA_020845855.1 Burkholderiales bacterium | reverse complement strand
TTGCGTGAAGCAGATCCCTCGTCGCCTTCGCTCCTCGGGATGACACGGTGGGATTTGTCGAGGAATCTTGCTGTTCGCAGGTGACACGGATTTGTGACTGTTCACGCGAACTTCAACAAACTGCCGACCGCTAGCCGGTACCGTTTGCGGGCCGCCGGCGATCCCTCGCCCCTAGCCCCCAGTCCCCAGCCCCCAGTCCCTAGCCCCTAGCCCCGCCTTTCCGCATTACCATTACGTCCCCCGGATCCGGAAGAGCTCCCATGACCCCGTCCCGCCGCCGGCTGGCGCGCGCCCTCTCCTGCACGCTGGCCCTTTGCTTCATCGCACCTTCGCTCGCGCAAGCTCCGAGGCCCGCGGCCGCCGCGCCTGCCGCAGTGGACATGAAGCGTCTCGCCTCCGAGGTGTGGATCTACGCGTTCCCGCTCGTGCTCACCGACGTCACCCGCGAAGTGCAGTCGGCAGGTGTGCCGGCGAACTCGTTCCGGCACCGGCGCACGTTGCCCGACGCCGGCGCGGGCGAACCCGACCCCAACGCCGACTTCCTGTACTCGCAGGCATGGCTCGATCTGTCGAAGGGGCCGGTCGTGCTGGGCGTGCCCGATTCCAAGAACCGCTACTACCTCCTCGCGCTGCTCGACGCGTACTCCAATGTCGCGGGCTCGATCGGCCCGCGCACCACGGGTGTCGAGAAGCGCGAGTTCGCGCTCGTCGGGCCGGGCTTCAAGGGCCATCTGCCCGAGGGCACGGTGGAAATACGATCGCCGACCGATCTCGCGTGGATCTTCGGCCGCACCGCCGTGGCGGACAAGGGCGACGTCGCCAACGCGGCGAAGTTCCAGGACCAATACAAGCTCTCCGACACCCACGCCCCGGCGAAGGGCAAGCGCGGCAAGACGCCCGCCGCCCCGGCCCCGGCGGCCGGCAACGTGGACACCAAGACGCCGCCGCGCGAGCAGGTCGCGGCCATGAGCGCGGGCCAGTTCTTCACGCGCGTGGCGATGCTCCTCCCGGGCAACCCGCCGACCAAGGACGACGCGCCCATGCTCGCCAAGATGAAGCAGCTTGGAATCGTGCCGGGCAAGCCGTTCGAGACGACCAAGCTCGATGCCGCCACCGCCAAGCAGGTCGAGGACGGCGTGAAGGCGGCGCTCGACGCCGTGGTGCAGGCCTCGAAAGGCCTCGCGGGCGCGGACATCCGCCACGGCTGGCGCATCGACCGCGCCCTCGGCCGCTGGGGCACCGATTACGGCCGGCGCGCGATCGCGGCGTGGAAGGGGCTGGGTGTGAACGCGCCCGAGGACGCGATCTTCATGAGCACGTACCTCGACGGCGGCGGCCGCAAGCTCGAGGGCAGCAACCGCTACGTGCTGCACTTCGGCGCCAACGCGCTGCCACCGACCGACGGCTTCTGGTCGCTGTCGATGTACGACGACAAGGAGCGCTTCGTCGCCAACCCGCTGTCGCGCTACAGCATCGGGAGCATGGACAAGATCAGGCGCAATGCCGACGGCTCGATCGACATCTATCTGTCCAACGCGAATCCGGGCGGCGACAAGGAGTCGAACTGGCTGCCCGCGCCGAAGGGGCCGTTCAACGTGATCCTGCGGGTGTACTGGCCGAAGCAGGACCTGATCGACGGCCGCTGGAACCCGCCGGGCATCAAGCCCGCAGCTTAGGATTCCCGTGCGCATGCCGGACCTCCTCGCGACCCGCGCGGGGCGGCTCACGGCGTTCTTCCTGCTCTACGCGACGGAAGGGATTCCGCTCGGATTCACCGCGGTCGCCATCGCCACCCAGATGCGGCGGCAGGGCCTCGACCCTGCCGCCATCGGCTTTTTCGTGGGCTCGCTGTATTTGCCGTGGGCATTCAAGTGGGTGATGGGGCCGTTCGTGGACACGTTCACCTCCGACCGCTTCGGTCGCCGGCGCACGTGGATCCTCGGAGCCCAGGTGGCGATGGCCGCGATGCTCTTCGTCGCGATGCCGGTCGACTACGTCACGCAGCTCGGGCTCTTCACGGCGATCATCTTCGTCCACAACGCGTGCGCAGCCACGATGGACGTCGCGATCGACGCGCTCGCGGTCAACGTGCTGCCCGAGCACGAGCGCGGTGTAGCGAACGGCTTCATGTTCGCCGGCGCGTCGATCGGCCAGGCCATCGGCGGCGCGGGTGTGCTCTACCTCGCCGCATTGATGCCGTTCCCATCCACCTACTTCTTCGTCGCGGGCACGATCCTGCTCGTCACGGTCTTCGTCGTGCTGCCGTTGCGCGAGCCTCCGGGACCGCCGCGCGAGGCGACCGGCAAGAGCGCGCTGGCGGCGGCCGCCGCGGACATCGGACGCTTCGTACGCGAGGCGTGGCAGGCGTTCACCGGCTCGCGCGGCGCCCTGGTCGGGCTCGTCGCCGCGGTGCTGCCGTTCGGGGCGTATGCCTTGAGTCTCGCGCTGTCGTCGAACATCGCGGTGGAGCTCGGCATGAGCGACACCGAGATCGGCAATCTCACGCTCGTGGGGACGATCGTGTTCGCGATCGCCTGTGTGGGCGCCGGATGGCTGTCGGACCGGTTCGGCCGCCGCAGCACCCTTGCCGTGTGCGTGTTCCTCACGGTAGTTCCCACACTCTGGCTCGCCTGGAAGATGCAGCAATTCGGCTGGATCATGCCGGTGGACGTGAAAGCGTCGAACCGGCCGACCCCGGACTCTTCGCTCCTCGCCACGTTCTGGGTGACGAACATCGCGTTCAACGTCTTCCAGGGGGCGTACTACGGCATTCGCTCGGCCCTGTACATGGACGTGACCACGCCCAAGGTTGCGGCAACGCAGTTCACCGCGTACATGGCGTTGTCGAACCTCGTGATCAGCTACACCTCGTGGTGGCAAGGTCTTGCGATGGTCCGCTGGGGATATCCCGTCACCCTCGTTCTCGATTCGGCCGCGGGGCTCGTCGTGCTCCTTCTCGTGCCGCTCATGACGGCACGGCGCGCCGCCCGCGCGGCCACGGCTACCCCGTAGATTCAACGACTTACCGCCGCCGCCAGAGAATCTTGGCGGCGGATGTCGAATTCTCGCTGCCTCGTTCGTCGTAGTGGTAAGCGACCCGTTCCGGCGCTATTACGAGAGGAGTAAACGATGCGTATCGAACCGTACCTGTTCTTCGACGGCAACGCCGAGGAAGCCATCGCGTTTTACCGCAAGGCGCTGGGAGCGGAGCTCCTTATGCTCATGCGCTACAAGGAGAGCCCGGAGCCGCCGCCACCCGGCATGGTGCCGCCCGGCTACGACAACAAGGTCATGCACGCGAGCATGAAGATCGGCGAAAGTGTGGTGATGGCGTCCGACGCCTGCATGGGCAAGCCGCATTTCCAGGGCTTCTCGCTGTCCATCTCGCTGCGCAAGGAAGCCGACGCCGACCGCGTCTTCGCCGCGTTGGCCGACGGCGGCAAGGTGGAGATGCCGCTCGGCAAGACTTTCTGGGCGCCGAAGTTCGGCATGGTTGCCGACAAGTTCGGCGTCGGCTGGATGGTCAGTCTCGAGCAATGATCGAGGCTGACGCTGTCTTCGGCCGTCGCTGGTTCCTGGCGCTCGCGTTACGCCGGGCGCCGCCGCCGGACGATGAATTGCCGCCGGCGCCGCCGGAAAATGAAACCCAACCCGAGGAGACTGACGAATGCGCTTCCTGATGATGATCAAGGGCAATCCCGACTATGAAGCTGGAAAGCCGCCGAGCCCGGCGCTGATGGAGGGTATGGGCAGGCTTGCCGAGGAGATGACCCGCGCCGGCGTGCTGCTTGCGAGCGAAGGCCTGGCGCCAAGCTCGCAGGGGGCGCGCGTCCGGCTCGTCGCCGGCAAGCGCAGCGTGATCGACGGGCCCTTCGCGGAAGCGAAGGAGGTGGTGGGCGGCTTCGCCATCGTCGAGGCCCGCTCGCGGGCCGAGGCGGTCGACCTCGCGCACAAGGTGGTCGACGTGCACCTCGACGCCGGCATCCGCGACTTCGAGATGGAGATCCGGCCGCTGTACGGTCCCGGCCAATGCGGCGACGCGCAAGCGGCCGCAGCGGAGGCGGCATGCGCTTCATGATGCTCATGATCCCCGGGGGCTACGAGTCCGCGCCACCGGGAACGGTGCCCGACGACGCCGGGCGCGTGGCCGCGATGATGCGGTACAACGAGTCGCTGCAGAAGGCGGGCGTGCTGCTCGCCCTCGACGGCCTGCACCCGCCGTCGATGGGCGCGCGCGTCTCGTTCGAAAACGGTAAGGCGCGCGTGCGCGACGGGCCGTTCGCGGAGGCGAAGGAGGTGCTGGGCGGCTACTGGCTGATCCAGGTGAAATCGAAGGAGGAAGCGATCGCGTGGGCGTCGCGCTGCCCGGCGACGGCCAACGAGGTCATCGAGGT
>JADLEZ010000692.1 GCA_020845855.1 Burkholderiales bacterium | reverse complement strand
TCTGGGGGGCCGAGGTGTCCGGTCCGATAGGAGTCGCGAGCCCGTGGAGCGTCGTTCCGCAACTCAGTAACCTGCTCCTGGTCGCCTACGTGGTGGATGCCGCCGTCGCGCTCTGGCGTCGCGGCGATCCGGTCGCGCACCGGCGCGCGGCCGTCGTCGGCGGCGGCATCGCAGGCTCGATGGCGATGGTCGCCGTGTTCGCTGCGCTGATCGTAGCCGGTCTCGTGCCTGCGCCGACCATCCTCACCCCCGGCGTCTTCGTCATCGTGCTGGCGGTCGGTTACGAGCTCGGCTGGGACGTCATCAACGCGTCGGCGCTCGCCGCGAAGCTCCGCGCGAGCGAGGCTCATTTCCGGCAAGTCGTGGAAGCGGTGCCCAGCGCCATCGTCCTCGTCGACGCGGGCGGCCGCATCGTGCTGGCCAACGCCCAGGCCGAATCGACGTTCGGCCGCTCGCGCGGCGACCTCGTCGGGGCGCACGTCGAATCCCTGGTGCCCGCGCGCTACCGCGCGGTTCACGAACGCCACCGCGCGAGCTACCTCGCCGACCCCCGTCCGCGCGCGATGGGCTCCGGACGCGAGCTTCACGCGCTGCGCGGCGACGGCAGCGAGATCCCGGTCGAGGTTGCGCTCAACCCGATGCGAACCGCGGACGGGTTGTTCGTTCTCGTCTCCGTCGTCGACCTCACGGAGCGCCGGCGCGCGGAGCGCGCGGCCGCCCGCCAGCGCGACGAGCTCGCCCACCTGTCGCGGGTGGCGATGCTGGGCGAGCTGTCGGGCTCGCTCGCGCACGAGCTCAACCAGCCGTTGACCGCCATCCTGAGCAACGCGCAAGCCGCGCAGCGGTTCCTCACGCGCAACCCGCCGGAGGTCGGCAAGGTCGGCGAGATCCTGACCGACATCGTGAAGAGCGATCGGCGCGCGGGCATGGTGATCCAGCGCCTGCGCTCGTTCCTGAAGAAGGACGAGTCGCAGCGCGAGCCGCTGGACGTCAACGAGCTGGTGCAAGAATCGCTGGCGCTGATGCGCAGCGACCTCCTGAACCGACACGTGAGCCTTCGCAGCGAGCTCGGGCATGATTTGCCGGCGGTGAGCGGCGACCGCGTGCAGCTTCAGCAGGTGTTGCTGAACTTCGTGGTCAACGGCTGCGACGCGATGGACGGGCGCGAGACCGATCGCGAGCTCTTCGTGGGTACACGCGGTGAACCCGGCGGCGTCGTGATTTCGGTGGCCGACCGCGGCGCGGGCATCCCACCCGAGGACATCGAGCGTATCTTCGAGCCGTTCATGACCACCAAGGCGCACGGCATGGGCCTCGGCCTCGCCATCTCCAAGTCGATCGTCGAAGCGCACGGGGGCACGCTGTGGGCGGTCAACAACCCGGATCGCGGCGCCACGCTGCACTTCCGGCTGCCTGCCGCATGAGACTCGGACCATGACGCAGCCGATCGTGTTCGTGGTGGACGACGATCCCGATGTCCTGCGCGCGCTCGAGCGGCTGCTCGGCGCGGCCGGCCACGCGGTGGCGACGTTCCCGACGCCGCAAGCCTTCCTCGATCGGTTCGACCCGGACACACCGGGCTGCCTCGTGCTCGACCTCGCGCTGCCGGGACTGTCCGGGCTCGAGATGCAGCGCGCGCTCGCGGACAAGGCGAGCCTGCTGCCCATCGTCTTCCTGACCGGCCGCGGCGACGTCGCGTCGAGCGTGCAGGCGATGAAGCACGGCGCGATGGACTTCCTCACCAAGCCGGTGGACGAGGCCGCGCTGCTCGCGGCCGTGGGGGCGGCGCTCGCGAAGCAGGACGAGCTTCGCCGCGCGCAGGGGGAGCACGATCGCATCGCCGCGCGCCTCGCGGCCCTGACTGCACGCGAGCGGCAGGTGCTCGAGCAGCTCGTGGCCGGCCGCCTCAACAAGCAGATCGCCGCCGACCTGGGCACGGTCGAGAAGACGATCAAGTACCACCGCGCCAACCTGATGCGCAAGATGGGTGTGCGCACGTTCGCCGATCTCGTAAAGCTCGCCCAGCGGGGCGGCGTCGGCTCGACCGACGGGCGCTGAAGGCCGTGCGGGGCCTGGACCAAGGTCCAGTTGGCCGGGCAGCTCGCCCTTGCTATGGGGCTGCCATGCCGAGCGACGTTCCGCTGCTTGCCGTAGTGGACGACGACGCCGACGTGCGCGTCGCGCTGACCCGGCTCGTCTCGTCGGCCGGCTTCGCAGTCGAGACGTTCGCCTCGGGGTCGGACTTCCTGCGCACGATCGATCACCACGAGCCGGACTGCATCGTGCTCGATCTCCACATGCCCGGCATGAGCGGCTTCGACGTGCAGGGCGCGCTCGCCAGGGATCACGCCGGCGTGCCGGTCATCGTCATCACCGGCCACGACACGCCGGAAGCGCGGGCGCGCGTCCTGTCCGGAGGTGCCGCGGCGTACCTGTGCAAGCCGGTCGACGACGAGACGCTGCTGGCGGCGATCGCAGCCGCGCTCGTGCGATGAACATGGACCGGACGCGGCTTGCCCGGCTCCTGTTCCTGGCCGGTGCGCTCGGGGAAATGGGCGTGGGCGTGATCGGCCTCGCCTGGCCGCGGATTCTCTCCCTCCTGCTCGACGTGACGCTCGATGCGGGCGGGCTGCTGGTCGCGCGCATGCTCGCGGCCGCGGCGCTGGCGATCGGCCTCACGTGGTGGCTCGCACGCAAGGACCCGGACGCCCTCGCGCGCAACGCCGGCGGCTTCCTCGTCTACAACTTCGGGATCGGCGCCTTGTTCCTGCTGCAAGCATTCGCGGCAGCGCGGCCCCTCATCCCGGCGCTGCTCGGCGTCGTGCACGTCGGCGCCGGCCTCGGCTTTCTCGCCCTGAGACCACGGCAACGACCATGAGCGTCCTGCGCACGCCGGAAGCGCGCTTCGCCGGACTCCACGACTACCCTTTCGCGCCGCACTACCACGAAGTTGCGCCGGGCCTGCGCCTGCATTACGTCGACGAGGGGCCGCGCAACGCGAGTCCCGTGCTGATGCTGCATGGCGAGCCGACGTGGTCGTACCTGTACCGGCACATGATTCCGCCGGTCGCGGCGGCCGGCCTGCGGGTGCTCGCACCCGACCTCATCGGCTTCGGCAAGTCCGACAAGCCCGCGGCGCGCGGCGACTACAGTTACGCCGGCCAGGTCGCGTGGATACGCGCGTGGATGGAAGCGCTCGACCTTGCGAACATCACGCTCGTTTGCCAGGACTGGGGGTCGCTCATCGGCCTGCGGCTTGCCGCCGAGAGTCCTGAGCGCTTCGCGCGCATACTCATGGGTAATGGCGGCCTGCCGGACGGCACGGGACCCATCTCCACCGCCTTCAAGGTCTGGCGCGCGTTCGCAACGTACAGCCCGTGGTTCCCGATCGGCCGCATCGTCCAGGG
>JADLEZ010000691.1 GCA_020845855.1 Burkholderiales bacterium | reverse complement strand
GATCGTGGGCGGCAGCCGCTGGGACCGCGAGGCATGCGATGCGCTCGCCCGCTTCGCGGAGGGCAGCGGCCTTCCGGTCGCGGCCGCCTTCCGCAGCCAGGATCTCTTCGACAACCGCCATCCCCACTACGCGGGCGACGTCGGCATCGCCGTCAGCCCCAAGCTCGCGGCGCGCGTGCGCGACGCCGACGTGCTCGTCGTGATCGGCGAGCGGCTGGGCGAGATGACCACCGGCGGCTACACGCTGCTCGACGTGCCGGTGCCCAGGCAGGCCGTCATTCACGTGCATCCGTCCGCGGACGAATTGGGCCGCGTGTACCAGCCCACCATGGCGATCGCTTCCGCGCCGGGCGACCTCCTCGCGGCGATGAACGCGCTACCCGCGCTCGACCACGCCGCGTGGCGCGCCCAGGCGCGCGCCGCGCACGCGGAGTACGAAGCATGGCGTGCGCCGCGCCCGGTGCCGGGGGAGGTGGACCTGTGGCAGGTGATGCACTGGCTGGATGCCCACCTGCCCGACGACGCGATCCTCACCAACGGCGCCGGCAACTACACGGTGTGGCTGCACCGGCTGTACCGCTACCGCGGCTTTCGCACGCAACTCGCGCCCTACTCCGGCGCGATGGGCTACGGCGTGCCCTCGGCGGTGGCGGCGAAGCTCGCATGCCCGCGGCGCATGGTCGTCTCGTTCAGCGGCGACGGCTGCTTCCTCATGAACGGGCAGGAGCTCGCGACCGCCATGCAGTACGGCCTGGCCGTGATTTTCGTCGTCATCGACAACGGCATGTACGGCACGATCCGCATGCACCAGGAGCGCCACTACCCGGCGCGGGTGTCCGGCACCGACCTCGTCAACCCCGACTTCGCCGCCTACGCGCGCGCGTTCGGCGCGCACGGCGAGACGGTCGAGCGCACCGCGGAGTTCGCGCCGGCATTCGAGCGCGCGGCGGCGGCGGGCCGCGCAGCGCTCATCCACGTCAAGATCGACCCGCAGGCCTTGACCATGAGCGCGTCGCTGGACGCGTTGCGCGCGCAGGGCGAAGCCACGCGCGGCCTGCGGAAGGATCCGAGCTAGCAGTCGCTGGATCTCAGCGACCGTATCCCCAATCCCGTGTCGTCCCGAGCGTAGCGAGGGATCCGCTTCGCCTCGAAGCAGCAAGTTGCGTAAAGCAGATCCCTCGTCGCCTTGGCTCCTCGGGATGGCACACTGGGATTTCAACCAACGGCCGGCGCCGCGCGCAGCGCGCGGCCGAGCATGATCCGCCACACCCCGCCGTAGATCATCACGATTCCGACCAGGAAGCCGACGAAGGCGATCGAGCCCTGCGGCCATTTGGCGGCGATCAGGGCCGCGATGACGATGGACAGCAGGCCGTCGAACATCACCCAGCCCCATCCGGCCTTCGGCTTGAGCTTGGTCGCGAGCATCACGCTCGACACCCCGCTCGCGAACAGAAACGCGCCGATCAGCAGCGCAATGGAGGTGACGCCGAGCATGGGGCGCAGGAGCAGGAAGACCCCGAGCAGGAAGGTGAGGATCGCCGACAGGAGCTTCAACCGGAAACCGTCCTTGCCGCGCTCCTGGATCGCGTAGACGAACTGCACGATCCCGGCGAACACGAGCAGCCAGGCGAGCAGGAGGTCGACCGCCAGTGCCGCGACCTTGGGCTGCAGGATCGCGCAAGCACCCGCGACGATGAGCAGCACTCCCCAGACGATGACCCAGGCGCCGGCTTTGCGCGGGTCGGGTACGGCGATATCGGCCATGGCGGCTCCTTTGCGGTCGAAAGGTGAAGGGCGGATCGTAGTCAAAGTCCCGGGCGGAGGCAACGAACTATGCCTTGCGATCGGTCGCCGCGTCCTTGATGCGCTGGCAGCGTGCCACGATGTCGACCAGCACGCTCCCCGACCAGCCAAACGTGAACAGGCCCGAGATGGCGATGATGGGCGCGACCATCTCCCAGCCGCCCGGCAGCACGAAACTGCCGTAGCCCAGCGTGGTGTACGTGTTGCCGGCGAAGAAGCCGGCCGTGCGCCAGCTCGAAACGAGGCCCCCGTACACGAGCGAGGACGCCCACACGATGGTCTCGGCTAAGTGCAGCCCGAGCAGCATCAGCACCGACGACGCCATCAGCACGTCCGCGCGCCAGGTGCGCGGCCGCGCCATGATCGCGCGCGAACGCTTTGCCACGTGGCTGGTCACCGCGCGCACGCCGGTCGCGTGGATCAGGATGATGAGCATCAGCATGCCGCCGCCGAAGGCGACATCGGCGGCAGGCATCGCTTGCGCGAGATGCTGCAGGAGCGGCAGCTCGGCAATGTCCGCGATCGTTTCGTTCACTCGGTCCACGCGCGCTGCAGGATGAGTGCCAGCGCGGCACCCGGTGGCAAGGTCCCGAACGCGCCGCCGGCGTACGCCGCCGGGGCGAGGCGCGACGCGCAAAAGGCGTCCGCCACCGCGGCCGGCGCGAAGCGCACCAACAGCGCGCCCTGCAGCGCAAGCGCAATGCGCTGCGTGAGCGTGCGCGCGGCCGTCTCGTCGCGCGCGAGCGCGGCGAGCCCGTCGATCGCGCGATCGAGGTGGGCGTTGCCGCCGCGCGCTTGCGCAAGCTCGGCCATCAGCGCCTCCTCGCAGCGCGGCTCGCGCGCGAGCGCGCGCAGCACGTCGAGGCACATGACGTTGCCCGAGCCCTCCCAGATCGAGTTGAGCGGCATCTGGCGATAGATGCGCGCGAGCGGCCAGTCCTCGACGTAGCCGTTGCCGCCCAGGACTTCCATCGCTTCGGCCGCCGCGGCGGGGCCGCGCTTGCAGACCCAGAACTTGGCCGCGGGTGTGAGCACCCGGCGCAGGAGCTGCGCCGGCTCTTCGTCCTCGTCGAACGTGCGCGCGAGGCGCAGCGCGAGCGCCAGCGCGGCCTCGGACTCGAGGGCGAGATCGGCGAGAACGTTGCGCATGAGGCCGTGCTCGACGAGCGCCTTGCCGAACGCGTAACGGCGGCGCGCGTGGTGCAACGCGTGCGTCAACGCGCCGCGCACGAGCCCCGCGGTGCCGAGGACACAGTCCAGTCGGCAGTAGGTGCCCATGACCAGGATGGTCGCGACCCCGCGCCCTTCCTCGCCGACGAGCTCGGCGTGGGCGTCGGCGAACTCGACCTCGGAGCTCGCGTTGCTGCGGTCGCCCAGCTTGTCCTTCAAGCGCTGGATGCGGATCGAGTTCTGCGTGCCGTCGGGTGCGAAGCGCGGCAGGAGGAAGCACGACAGGCCGCCTTCGGCCTGGGCGAGCACCAGGAACGCGTCGCACATCGGCGCCGAGAAGAACCACTTGTGGCCGGTGAGGCGGTATGCGCGCCCGCCCGCGGATACCGCGCGCGTCGTGTTCGCGCGCAGGTCGGAGCCGCCCTGCTTCTCGGTCATGCCCATGCCGAGCGTGACGCCGCGCTTCTGCGGCGCGGGCAGGAAGCTTGGATCGTATTGGCACGCGGCGATGCGCGGCAGCCATTGCGCGGCGAGCGCCGGATCGGCGCGAAGCGCCGGCGCCGCGGCGAAGGTCATCGTGGTCGGGCACAGCGTGCCGTCCTCGAGTTGCGCGTAAAGGTAGTACAGCGCGGCCCGCGCGACCTGCGCGCCAGGGCCCGGCCGCGCCCACGGGCCGGAGGCGGCGCCATGGCGCGCGAGCCAGCCCATGAGCTCGTGATACGCCGGGTGGAATTCGACCACGTCACGGCGCGCGCCGGTGGGGTCGAAACGCTGGAGCACGGGAACGGCGCGGTTGGCGGCATCGGCCAGCGCTTGCATCGGCGCGCTGCCGATCTCCCCCCCGCGCGCGTGCAGGAACTCGTGCGCGCTTGCCGCGCCTTCGCGCGCGACCGCCTCCCGCAAGGCGGCGTCGGCGGCGTAGGGATTGAATGCCGACAGCGGCGGCACCTGGTTGTCGTTCATGCCCGGCTCCTTCGGCTATTAAGTCTACGGTAGACTGAAATTTGGCGCACATCCAAAGATTCGCGCCGGCACGGATAGCCCCGGCCGCCGATTTCGACCAGAATACGCGTCTCGCGCGCGGCGCCCTGTGCGCCGTCCCTTCATCAGGAGTCACTTCGTCATGAGATTCGGTTTTGCATCCCGCCTGGCGGCCGTCGGCGCGCTCGCGCTCGTTGCAGCTCTGCCCGCAGCCGCGCAGGCGCCCGGCGCGGCTACCCCGCCGCCCGACCCGTGGCCGCGGGTGGTCGACCTGTCCACGGGCCAGGTGCTCGTCTATCAGCCGCAAGTCAATTCCTGGACGGACAACCAGCTCTCGTTCCGCACCGCGATGGCGTACAAGAAGGACAAGTCGAAGGACCAGGACTTCGGGGTGCTGTTCGCCACCGTGCGCACGCAGGTGGACAAGGTCAACCGCACGGTCGTGTTCGAGAACCTCGCGATCTCGAAGATCGACTTTCCCACGCTGCCCGACAAGGGCGCGAGCTTCGCCCCCGAGCTCACGAAGGAGTTCGCGGCGCGGGTGCGCACGCTCTCGCTCGACAAGCTGCAGGCGTCGCTGGCCGCCGCCGGCGTCAAGCCGCAAGGCGTGCAGGTCGCCAACAATCCGCCGCAGGTGATCGTGAGCTACTCGCCCGCGATCCTGGTGCCGATCGACGGCGCACCGGTACTGAAGCCCGTGCCGAACCATCCGCGCGCGCAGCGCGTCGTCAATACCCGCGCGCTCATCCTGCAGGGCGGACTCGGCGACAGCTTCTACATGCACGTGTACGACGGGTGGCTTTCGGCAAGCTCGATCGCCGGCCCGTGGACCCTGGCTTCGCCCGGTCCGTTGCTGGCGAGCGAGCTCAATGCGATCGCGAGCGAGTTGTCCAAGAACAACACGGTCGACCTCCTAAGCGGCGGCGCCCACGCCGATCCCAAGCCCTCGCTCGCCAACGGCGTGCCGGCGATCTACACGAGCCAGGCACCGGCCGAGCTCATCGTGTTCAAGGGCCAGCCGGACTTCGTCCCCGTGGTCGGCACCATGCTCCTGTGGGCATCCAACACCACGAGCGACGTGCTGATCGACACCACCAGCAACAACTACTACGCCCTGCTCGCCGGCCGCTGGTTCCGCGCACCCGCGATCGGCGGGCCGTGGACGTTCGTGCCGGCCAATGCGCTGCCCGCCGACTTCGCGAAGATCCCGCCGGCCTCGCTCGCCGGCGCGGTGCTGCCCACGGTGGCCGGCACGCCGCAGGCGCAGGCCGCGGTGATCGAGAACTCGATTCCGCAGACGGCGACGGTGCCGCTCAAGGGCGGGCCCACCTTCACGCCCAATTTCGACGGGCCGCCGCAGTACGCGCCGGTCACCGGCACGACGCTGTCCTACGTCGTGAACTCTTCCGAGCCGGTGATCCAGGTGTCGCCCTCGTCGTACTACGCGGTCACCGCGGGCGTGTGGTTCACCGCGCCGGCGATCACCGGACCGTGGGCCGTGGCCACCTCGGTGCCGGCGGCGATCTACACCATCCCGCCCTCGTCCCCGCTCCACTACGTGACCTACGTGAAGGTCTACGGAACCACGCCGGGCTACGTGTACGTCGGCTATACGCCGGGCTATTTGGGAACCGTGGTTACCCCCGAAGGCACCGTCGTGTACGGCACGGGCTACGCGTACACGCCGTGGATCGGCAGCGTGTGGTACCCACCGCCGTACACGTACTCGGTCGCCGCCACCCCGGTGTACAACCCGTACGTCGGCTACACCTACGGCTTCGCCATGGGGCTCGCGACCGCGGCGTGGATGTATCCGTATTGGGGCGGCGCCTACTACCACCCGTACTACTGGGGCGGCTACCCCTGCTGCGCCTCGGCCAGCGCGAACGTGTACGGTCATTGGGGCAGCACCACGTACTCGGGCACGCGCACCTGGTACGCAGGCGGCGGTGTCGCGGGCACCACCGCGAGCGGCAGCTACTACAACAACCGCACCGGTACGTCCGGAACGTACAACGCGGGCAGGCAGTACAACGCGTGGACCGGCAACGCGTCGCGCGGCTACGACCGCACCGCCAACACCGCCGCCGGCGGCTCGGCCAACGTCGCGCGCGGGAGCAACTACAACGTGTACAGCGGCCAGCGCTCGACCGGCTCCAGCGTGCAGGCGACGGGCGCCGGGGGTAGCACATATCAGCGCACGGGCGGCACCACCGCGGGACCGGAGGGCTACGCCCACGCCGGCGAAGGATCGACCTACAACGCCAAGACCGGAAACACCAACACCTGGGGCACCGCGAGCGTGGGCAACAACCACTACGCCGATGTCAACGGCAACGTCTACTCCAACACCGGCAACGGCTGGCAGCAGCACAATTCGTCGGGCGGCACGTCGTCCTGGAACAGCGACTCGTGGGCGAACCGCGAGTCGCAGGCGCGCGCCGGCGGCAGCCAGAGCTTTGGCGGCGATCACGCGGGGGGCCAAAGCGGCTGGGGCGGTGACCGGTCCTTCGGCGATGGCGGCTTCGGCGGCGATCGCTTCGGCGGTGGCGGCTGGGGTGGAGCCCGCTCCTTCGGCGGCGGCGGCGGCGGCGGCTGGGGCGGGCGCTTCGGCGGCGGCGGCTTCCGCGGGGGCCGGCGATAACCTCCACGTCCGCAAACTACGTGTCCGCGGTCGCTTCGCGACTGGCTGCGTACTTTGCGGCCGGAAGTGTCGGCGCGGTCGGCTTGGGGCGGCCCTGCGCCGACCGCGTAGAAATTGCACGTAGCGCGTCGATCACAGCGCGCTGGCGCGCGCGGTTCGGTAACGCGCGTGTGCGACCTGAAAGCCTTCGCTCTGCCTTGTTCGGTCTTGAGATAGATTCCATGTCCTGATCCTGCTTCTGCTCTGGCATACTGGCCCGCGACCTCACCATGAACGACACCACCACCACGATGGAACGGCTGGGCCGCTACCAGATCCGCGAGATCATCGGCGAAGGGGCGATGGCCAGCGTGTACAAGGCGTTCGACCCGGAGATCAACCGGTCGCTCGCGATCAAGCTGCTGAAGGCGCAGCTGCGCCTCGATGTCGAGTACCGCAACCGCTTCCTGCGCGAAGCCAAGGGCGCGGGCGTGCTGTCGCACCCCAACATCGTCACCGTGTTCGACGTGGGCGAGGACCAGGGTCATCCGTACATCGCCATGGAGCTGGTCGAGGGCGGCACGCTGGCCGACGAGATCAAGGCGAAGAAGCCGCTCACCACGCTCGGCATCGTCGAGATCGGCATCCAGCTCACGCGCGCGCTCGACTACGCGCACAAGAAGGGGATCATCCACCGCGACGTGAAGCCGGGCAACATCATGCGGGTCACGGACGGCAACACGATCAAGGTGGCCGACTTCGGCATCTGCCGCATCGACGGATCGGAAGGCGGCGACGCCACCCAGCAGACGCAGATCGGCAACGTGCTCGGCACCCCGCACTACATGTCGCCCGAGCAGGTGATCGGCGAGAAGGTCGACTCGCGCTCGGACCTCTTCTCCGCCGGTGTGGTGCTCTACCAGCTGCTGACCGGCCACCTGCCGTTCGAGGGCGACACGCTGATCAGCGTTGCCTACAAGATCACCAAGACCGATCCGCCGTCGCTCGATAAGGTCCGCCCCGACCTGCCGCTGTCGCTGCGGCGGGTGATCGAGCGCGCGCTGAAGAAGCAGCCCGACAAGCGCTTCCAGAGCGGCGAGGAGTTCGCGCAGGCGCTGATCGGCGTTGCGCGCGAGTTGGCCGACGAGGAAGCGAAGAAGGGCAAGGCGCGCGGCGGCATGCCGATGGCGGTGCGCTGGGCGTTGACCATGGCGGCGGTGGTCGCGGTCACCATGACGCTCACCGCCACCGTGCTGTACAAGCAGCAGTACGGCGCGCTGATGGACCAGGTCAAGGACTACGGCGGCTCGCTCGCCAAGTTCACCGCCACCCAGAACGCGGTGCCGCTCCTGTCCGAGGACTGGGCGGCGATGGACGTGTTCGTCCAGGAGGCGCTGTCGCGGCAGCAGAACTTCAGCTACATGACCGTGGTCGACGACCAGGGTGTGGTGCGCGCGAGCAATGTCGCGAGCGAGGTCAACCAGAAGTACGCGGCCCCGCAGGACGCGACCCCGGTGTCGTCGAAGGACCCGGGGGTGACGGTGCAAAGCACCCGCATGCCCGACGGCCGGCGCGTGCTCGACTTCGCAACACCCGTGCTGTTCCAGACCAAGACCATCGGCACCGTCCACTTGGGCATCTACGAGGCGCCGCTGACGGCGGTCGCCAACCTGGTGCTCGTGCTGCTCGCGATCCTGACGGTGATCACCGTGGCCGCGGTGGCCGGCGGCACCTACTTCCTCGCGCAGCGCCTCGCGGTGCCGGTGCGCGTGCTCAAGAACTCGCTGTCCGAGCTCGCCAACGGGCGCCTCGACTACCGCATCGCGGAGACGCGCAAGGACGAGTTCGGCGAGCTGTACGCCGAGTTCGACAAGACCGCCGCCGCGCTCGAGAAGCGTTACGAGACGCCGGCGCAGGCGCACCCGACCGATGGGAACTGACGCGCTTCCAGGTCGCGCCGCCCTCGCCCTCTGTCTTGCTCTCCTGGCGGCGTGCGCGACGCCGCCTCCGCCCGCCCCGGTCGCGCCGCCGCCCGCGGCGCCGCCGCCGCCGGTCGAGCCCGGCCCCGTGCTCGGCCGCGACGACGACTTCGTCATCGTGTCGGTGCGCCCGGGCGAGACGCTCGCCTCGCTTGCGCAGCGTTATATCGGCGACGCCGGCAAGGCGTGGTGGATCGCGCAGTTCAACAACGTGACGAGCCTGCGGCCCGGCCAGATCGTGGTCGTGCCGCTGACCCAACGCAACCCGCTCGGGGTGCACGTCGGCGGCTACCAGACGGTGCCGGTGCTGTGCTACCACCGCTTCGGCGCCAAGCCTTCCAAGCTCAACGTGACACCCGCTGCGTTCGAGCAGCAGATGGACTTCCTCGCCAGGAACGGCTACACGGTCATCACCATGCCGCGTCTCGCGCGCTTCCTCGAGGGCAAGGAGGCGCTGCCGGCGAAATCGGTGGCGATCACCATCGACGACGGCTACCGCTCGACGTACGAGATCGCGTATCCCATTCTGAAGCGGCACGGCTTCCCGGCGACGGTGTTCCTATACAGCGACTTCGTCGGCGCCTCCGACGCGATGACCTGGGCGCAGATGAAGGAGATGCAAGCCTCGGGTCTCGTCAGCATCCAGCCGCACTCGAAGACGCACGCGAACCTCACACTGCGCCTGCCCGGCGAGACCGACGCGCGCTACCGCGAGCGCATCCGGCGCGAGGTCAATGCGCCGGTCAGCGTGCTCAAAGACCGCCTGGGCGTGCAAAGCTTCACGTTCGCGTATCCGTACGGCGACGTGAACGAGTACGTGGTCGACCTGCTGCACAAGGACAGCGTGGCGCAGGGCGTGACGGTGACGGCGGGCGGCAACCCGTTCTACGCGTACCCGTACATGCTCCGGCGCAGCATGGTGTTCGGCGACCAGGACTTGGAGGGCTTCAAGGCCAAGCTCGTGACGTTCGTGCGCACGGCATCGCGTTAGCAGGCCCTGACAGCATGATGCAGAACGCGATCGAAGGCGACGGTGTGCGCGCAACGCGCGTTGTTTCGTGCTGTTTCCGGCGGTCGCCCGACGGGCCGCCCTTAGCCCGGACATTTCACCAGACCGCCCTTCCTCGTCATCCGGGGACTGCGCGGACGCCTATTGCATCGACCTGCTGATGCGGCTGGGTATCGTGTTCGTCGTTGCGGGGCTTGCAGGCTGCGCGCAGATGCCGGCGGAGCGGGCGCCCGCGCCCGCTCCGCTCGTCGCGGCGCCCGCGCCCCCGCCCGCGAGCAGCACGCTCACCGAGGCGATCGCGCGCCACCGCGGGCTCGCGGATGCGGCGCGCAAGCAGGGCGACCTGCCCGCCGTGGCGGTCCAGTTGCAGCTCCTGACCGTGCTCGCGCCGGACGATGCGTCGTTCGCGCGCGACCTCGCTGCCACGCGCACGGCGATGGACAGGGAAGCGCGCGAGCAATTGCAGGCGGGCCAGGCGGCGCTCGCGGCGAACGACCTCGACCGCGCGCACACGGCGCTGTTGCGGACGCTGGCGCTTGCGCCGGGCAACACGGAAGCGGCACATGCGCTGCGCGAGATCGACCGCCGGCGTCTCACGCGCATCCAGGCCGACCGCGCAGCCAAGGTGAATCATCAGGATCAGGTCGCGATGCGCGGCGCGCCGCGCGCGCCGCCGCCGGAAGTGAACGACGCGTTCGACATCGAGCAGGCGATCGAGATTTTCCGCGCAGGTGATGCGAGCGCCGGCCTGCGCGACATGAAGGCGTTCGTCGAAGCCAATCCCGGCAGCCGCGCGGCGCGCCAGCGGCTGGGCGGCGTGGTCGCCGAGCGCGCCCGCGAGCTAGAAGACCAGGGGCAGCGCGAGCAGGCGCTCAACCTGTACGAGCAGGCGAGCGCGCTACGCGGCGACAACAACGGCGCGTGGGCGGCGCGCGTGGAGCCGCTGAAGAAGGCGCTGTCGCGCGACTACTACGAGAAGGGCACGCGCGCGTACCGCACCAACCTCACCCAAGCGATCACGTTCTTCGAGGTGAGCGTGCGCTACGACCCGGCCAACACGCAGGCGAACCTCAAGCTCAAGGAGGCGAAAGCGGCGCGCGATAAATTAGAGAAGATCAAATAGCTAAGCCGCAACCGCCGTAGTCCAGGTGCCGCGCGCCTGGCGCGCTACCGAACCGGGAGCGAAGCGACCTGTGATCGGCGCGTGTCCACGCCGTTCTACGCGCCCGGCGAAGGGCCGCTCCCGAGCCGGGCGCGGTGACGCTACCGGCCGCAAATTGCGCAGCCCGTCGCGAAGCGACCGCGGACACGTAATTTGCGGACGTGCTACTTGGGCGTCCCGAACTTCTGCTCCATGCGCCGGCGCAGGTCGAGCGCGCGCTCGCGCTCGAGCTTGGCCTTCTGATTGGAGGGCTCGAGGGCAAGCACGCGGTCCCACTTGTTGATCGCCTCGTCCAGGTTCTGGCGCTGGAATGCCTGCGCCGCCTCGCGCTCGTAGCCGCGCGCGAGCTTCGTACGCGTCGCGTCGCGCTGGGTGGCGGCGTCCTTGTTCCCCGGGTCGCGTAACGCGGCTTCGCGATACGCGTCGTACGCCCCTTCGAGATTGCCGGCTTTGACGAAGTCGGCCCCCTGCTGCATGAGCGCGGCGGACGCACTGCGCGGCGTCGCGGTTTCCTGCGCGGCCTTCGCCGCCTCGTCGTTCGGCTCGGGCGGCGGCGGCGCGGCAGGCTTCGCCGTCGGCGGCGGCGCCTTGCCCGGGATCTTGATCACTTGCCCCGCTGCGAGCCTGCTCGGGTTGGGGATATCGTTGTACCTGGCGAGGATGTGGAACTTGTAGCGGTCGCCCAGGTACTGCTGCGCGAGCTTCGACAGCGAATCGTCGCGCTGCACGGTATAGCGGAAGAACACCGTGCCGAGTTCCTTCTGCGGGTCCGCCTTGATCTGCTCCATGAGCTTCTTCGCGAGATCGTTGGCCGGGTCGAGCGCCAGCGCCTGGTCGAGGGTCTTGGTCGCCGCGGCCTCATCGCCGTTCTGCAGGGAGGTGATCGCTTCGATCGCGAGTTTCTGCGCTTGCGCCCGGGCTTGCGCAGGCGGAATCGCGGGTTCTGGCGGTGGTGGCGGCTTGGGCGGCTCGGGCGCCACCACGACCGGCGGGGGCGGCGGCGGCGCGGGCGCCGGCTTGGGCGGGGGCTCGGGGGTCGCGCAGGCGGCAAGGAGCACGGCGGCCGCGGCCAGCAGAGGGGCCACGCGCGCGATCCTGCTCACGAAACGTGTCAGTTTGTTGGTCGAGTAGTTGCCCGGAGTCATCCTACGGGAAGAAAACCGGGCCGAAAGGTGAATATTGCACATGGTTTCCCCGGAAATTCAACCTGAACCCTGATTCTCACCCGCGTGCGCCGCCCCTTCGGTGCAGAAAATGGCGAGCGCCGAGAAGTTGTCCTGCTCGCGCCCCCCGCGCCGGACCACGTCGTCGACCATGTCGCGCAACCAGCTCGCGGGGGCTTTCGCCGCGGCGAGGGTCGCGAGCATCGTCGACTCGTCGACGTACTCCCAGAAGCCGTCGGTGCACAGCAGGAACACGTCGCCCGCGCGCACCGGGAACGGCCCGCGTTCCACGGTGGCGACGAAGTCCTCGTTGTGGCCGAGGGCCGCGAAGAGCTTGCTTCGCTGCAGCGACTGGCGGATCGCGGCCTGTGCCAGGTAGCCCGCGTCGACCATCTTCTGCACGACGCTGTGGTCCTTGGTCTGGAAGGCGATGCGTCCGTCACGAAAGCAGTACAGCCGCGTGTCGCCGACGTGGCCCCACACGGCGTGGTGGTGCACCGTGTCGATGGCCAGCACGGTGGCCGTCGCGCGCATGCCGGCGAGTTCCGGGCGCGTGGGCTGCTGCTCGACGATCGCCTGGTGCGCGATCTTGAGCGCGGCATCGATCGCCTCCGCCGTGCACGCCGGATTGTCCTGCAACGTCGACAGGATCATGCGCACGGCGAGCTTGGACGCGACGTCGCCCCCACCGTGCCCGCCGGCGCCGTCGCTCACCACCGAGAACGAGGCGCCGCCTCCGGTCCAGAAGCCGCAGGCGTCTTCATTGCGCTCGCGCCCGCCGGGATTGGACAGCACCGAGATCTCGAGTTGCATGGGGCGCTAACCCTGGTCCGGCGCCGCGTCGCGCGGCGCTGCGGGCCGCGTCTTCGCCTGGTACGCGCGCAGGAATTCCTCGCCGAACAGGAAGTGGAAATCCGTCTCCGCCTCGCGCGAGATCTCGCCGTACAGGGCCTCGTACAGATTCCACAGCTTCGCCTTGTGGTTCATCGGCAGCAGCGACCCGCCGGAAGGCGTCTCGGTGAGGCGCTCCTCCAGCTTGGCCGGGTCGAAGCGCAGGAGCACGGCGGCCAGCGCGGCGCGCATCCCGGCGAGGAAGCCTTCCTGGTGGGAGCGCAGGCTCTCGCGCGCATCGATCAAGCTGCGCTGCGGCGACATGAAGCCCTGTCCGCGCGGCATCAACAGATGCGTGATCGCCGCCTCGAGGTCGGGCGCGAACTTGAGCATGTTGTTGTCGTTGGCGACGATGACCGTCGCGTCTGCCCGCACTTCGCGTTTGGCGCTTGCCCGCGCAGCGAGGAGGTCGAGCACTCCGCGCATCGTCTCGCGCATGACCGCCCCGACGTCCTCCATGAACTGCGGCGTGAGCCCGCCCGGAATCGCCAAGTCACGCACGCCCGCACCGCGCAGGAGCGCCGCCAGAAGCTCGTCGCCGGATGCGTCCGCGATGCGTGCAGGCGGTGTCGCCACGGCCGCAACCGCCGGCGCGGCGGCGGGCGGCGGCGCGGGCTCCTCGCTGTCGGGCGAGGGAACGATGAACGTCGAGATCCGGTTCTCCGCCAACGGGGGCTTGCCGTCCTCCGACCACGACAGCAGCGTGTTACCGGCACGCAGGATGGTGGTGGTGTCGTCGGCGGCGATCTCCTGGTCGCGCAGCCCGTGCACCTGCATCACGTACTGGGCGATGCGTACCTCGTCCCCGGCGGCGAGCGGATGGTCGCGGCCCTTGCCGACCGGGCGGCCGTTGACCACCACCGGGACGGTCGTGCCCTGGTCGCGCAGGACGAAGCGCCCTTCCTGGTGCACGACCACGGCATGCGTGCGCGAGATCACGCGATCGGGGTCCGGCAGCAGCAGCGTGCAGTCCGACGAGCGGCCGATGGTCCCACCCTCCTCGCGGAATTCCGCGGTGATGGGCTGGTCGACCGGCACGTTCTTGTAACTGATGACTTTGATGGTGAGCATCGAAACGGGCGTTGCCAAGGCGGTGTTGCCGGCAGGATGGCGCGCCCTGCGCGGCTTCGTCAAGTGCCGGTCTGGCAAAATGCGCGACGATGAGCCAAGGCACGCACGCACAGGCCGCCACGCCGGGGGCCGCCGACTTCGCACGGGAAGCCGGCGCCGGCGTGTCGTCGGCCTTCGTGCTGGTGGCGATGATGCTGCCGCTCGGACTGATCGCGTTCGCCCCGGTCGGCAGCTACGCGGTGGAAGCCGGCTTGCGCGCGGCCCTGGCCGCGGCCATCTACGGCGTGCTGACCGCGTTTTTCTTGAGCGGCGCGCTGCTGCCGAACGAGGTGCCGCGGGCGTCGTCGGTGTTCCTGTTCGCCGCGTTCGTGCTGCGCATCTGGTCCGATGGGCAGCTGCGCGCGTCGCCGTCCAACGGCGTGGGCGAAACACTGTTCCTCGCCGCGACGTGCCTGGCACTCGCCGGCGTCATCCAGATCGTGTTCGGATTCCTGCGCTTGGGCAACATCGCGCGTTTCGTGCCGTATCCGGTGGTGGCTGGACTCATGACCGGGCTCGCGATCTCGCTCGTCATCTACGAGCTGCCCGAGGTGCTGGGCACCCACGGCGGCGGCGGCGAGGCCGACGCGGAGCATCACGGCGGCATCAACGCGTGGACGCTGCTGGTGGGCCTCGTCACCATCGTCGTGTTCGTGCTGGTGCGCCGGCGCTGGCCGAGCCTGCCGTCGAAGCTCATCGGCCTTGCCGCGGGCACCGCGGTGGCGGCGCTGATCACGGTGCTGATCCACGGCGACATCGGGCCCCGGGTGCCGTTCCTCGGCAAGCTGCCCGCGCCCGACGCGCTGCTTGCCTTGCTTTCGACCGAGGGCATGGCGCTCGCGTGGCGCTTCGGCTACGACCTCCTGGTCACCGCGCTCGCCATCGCCGTCGTCGGGTCGCTCGACAGCCTGCTCGCCGCGGTCGGCGAGACGGAAGGGCCGCTCGACACCGCGCACCATCCCAACCGGCTCCTGATCGCGCTCGGCTGCGGCAACCTCGTGTCGTCGCTGTTCGGCGGCGTGCCGGTCGCCTACTCGTCGCATCACGCGATCACCACGCACCATGCCGGTGGTCTCAAGCTCGTGTCGAGCTTCGCCACGCTCATCACGCTCGTGCTGCTTTTGCTGTATGGAGGGACGCTCCTGCAGCTCATCCCGATCGCCGCGCTGTCGGCGATGATGCTGGTGATCGCGGTCGGCCTCATCGACCGCTGGGCGGGTTCCACCATCGACCGCATCCGCCGCGGGCAGTACGACAGCGAGACGATCGTCAATATCTCGCTCGTGATCCTGGTCGCGGCGGTCACCGTCTGGTTCGGGCTGGTGGCGGCCGTGATCAGCGGGCTCATCCTGTCGATGGGCCTGTTCCTCGCGGTCATGAACCGCTCGCTGATCCGCTCGGTGCAAACCGGCGCCACCCGCGGCTCGCGGCGCGTGTATCCGCCCGAGCAGGCAGGCCTGCTGCGCGTCGAGGGTCACCGCATCAAGCTCATCGAGCTCGACGGCGCGATCTTCTTCGGCACCGCCGACCGCCTGGGGTCCGAGGTGCTGCGCGCGGCGCACGGCGCGCAGTTCCTGATCGTCGACCTGCGCCGGGTGACGATGATCGACGCGTCCGGTGCGCTCATGCTCGAAAAGCTGAAGCGCCTGCTCGCGGAGCAAGGCGTCACGCTGCTGCTCGCGCACCTGTCCGCGACGAGCAAGCTCGGGCGCGCGCTCACCGGCGCGGGTGTCTTCACGCAGCGCCACCACGCCGACTGGTTCGACGACGCCGACCGCGCGCTCGAATGGGCCGAGCGGCGCCTGCTCGAGCAGGCACACGCGGCCGAGGACGACCGCGAGCTTGCCATCGCCGACTTCGCGCTCCTGCAAGGCCTGTCGGCCGGCGAGCTCACGCTCATGAAGCCCTACCTCGACCGCCAGCTCTTCCCGGCGCGCGCGGCCTTGTTCCACGAAGGGCAGCTGGGGGACCGCCTGTACCTGCTCGCCAAGGG
>JADLEZ010000690.1 GCA_020845855.1 Burkholderiales bacterium | reverse complement strand
GGATACCTGTGGCTGAAAAATGCTCTCCGCATCGCTCCGGCGTCGTCCGCACGGTATCTTGCAACCTGCGCCCGCACCACCGCCAAGAAACCAGAAAATCAGGCCGGCGGTGAGAAAAGCGGGCTAGGCCGTCCCGAGGAGTATGCGCGGCTGGTCCAGTCGATCTTCGAAATCGCGATGCTCAACGGCGAGACGATCCGCCTCGACGGCGCGATCCGCATGCAGCCGAAGTGAGCCGCCGCGTCCCCGCCGCCGCGACGCGGCCGGGATGCTACCCAATCGAGTTAGGATAGCCCCATGAACGACGCCGTCGAACGCGACCAGATGGAATATCGCAACGCTCGCGTCCGATCGCTTCCGCTCTAGCCTGCAAAAACACGGGAAATCCAGCATTTTCCGGCTTGCGCGCGCAGGCCGATTCCTGCACATTCCCATCACGCAAGGTCACACAACGGTCACACGGGCGGTTCGCCCATCTAGAACTGATTCCGTGTGACCGAAATGACGAAGCCGCTGCGTGTTACAGCACGCAGCGGCTTCTGGCTCGACAGGCAAGGTGGTGCCCATGAGTTCAGGCGATCATAACGCAGCAGCCGCGCGCGCTCCGCTGCGCATCGAGTCCCCGACCAAGCGCTCCCTCGCCGCCGCGCGGTACGACGCGTCGCGCGGCACGAACTGTATTCACTGGTTGCGCGGCCAAGGCATCCCGCGCGGCTTCGGGCTCCGCATCACGCCGAAGGGCGCGCGGACCTTCGTGCTGCGCTATGCGGTCAACGGGCGAAAGCGCTTGATGGCGATCGCCGATGGCGCCATCGAGCTCGACGAGGCGCTGAAAATCGCCCGCAGCCACGTCGCCAAGATCGACAGCGAAGCCGATCCGCTAGCCGATCGCCGCCAGGCAGCGCGCGCGCCCGACATGGAAGCGACCTGCGCGAGCTATGTCGCGCACCTCAAGGCTGAAAAGGCCGCATCGGCCAAGGGTGTCGAACGCATGTTCGCTCGCTCCCTCGGCGACCTGCGCAGCATCAAGCCCCTCGACCTCACGGCCGCGGCAGTGCGTGGCTGGCGAGAAGGGTTGAGGCGAACCTCGGGTGAAATCGGTTCCTGGCGCGCGTTCGATTTCCTGCGCGCGGCATATCGATTTGCCGCGGAACACGGGGACTTCACGCCGACCTACGGCGCGGACTATCCGTTCAAGCTCTCGCTGAAGGACCGAAGGGGCCGCGGAAAGGACGAGCAGCCCCGCACATCGGTGCTGTCGCGGCAGCAGCTTGGCGCGTTCCTAAACGCCGTAGACGCGCTGGAGCTGCGCTGGCGCTGCTTTTTCCGGATTCTCGTCTTCACCGGCTTGCGCAAGTCTGAGGCGAGCAAGGCGCGCCTGGAGTGGATTGAGGACGACTTGATCCGAATCCCCGCCGCGTCGCGTCGCAAGTCGAACACCGAGCACGTCGTGCACCTGCCGCCGGACCTGCAGGCGCTCGTCGCCGACCAGGCTAAGGCCGCGCGACGGGAATTCTCTCCCTGGCTTTTCCCCAGCACTCGCAACCCGCAGAAGCCGGTGGATAACGTGGAATGGCAGTTCGGTCGGGCGCTGAAGGCCGCCGGGCTCAAGGGCATTCGAGTCCATGATCTACGCCGCACTTTGGCGGCGCAGCTCGCACTGCGTGCACCACTCAGCGTGACAGCGAAGGCGTTGGGCAACACGGAGCGCGTGGCTGCCCGGCACTACGCGCACGTCGACGCGAAGGCCGCTGGCGACACGATTGCGGCGATCGCGACCGAAATCGCCGCCGAGCAGAAGTCCGCGGCGACGCGTGTGCAGAGCATCGGTGATGCCAAAGCAAGCTGACCGGAGCCGCGGCAGGTTTCTCCTCGGGCCAGAAGAGTGCCTCGCGGATGCGCTCTACATCTGCAACTTCCTGGACCGGTACCCGTCCGAAACGCACGCCATCGCCGGTCCTACTGAACGTCGCCTGGCCGGGGCGGCGCATTTCGTGCTGCGCCAGGCGGACCACCTGCGTGGAGCGTGCCGCCCAGCGGATCACCTACTGAAGAGGATGATCCTAATCCGGTGCGCCGTTGCGACACTCCACGCCCATCCGTTGGGAAGGCGGTCTGGCGCAGCGTCGGATCGGCTGCGCGAGGACATTCTCGAGCATCGCATCGCGCAGGCCGAGCAAGACCTGTTCCTGAAGCTGGCGCGCGCCCACGTCTCAAACGCACGTACGCGACTCCGAGACAGCTCCGACCAGCCGGATGCGAGATGGGTGGCGATAAGTCAGGTACTGGAGAGGAAACCCGCCCTACTGCGCCTCAAGAGCGAGGCGCAGCTAGCAGGCAAGCTCTCCCAGCGTCTCAACCGATCGTTCGACAAAGGGGTATCGGCATCCTCTTTGAGGCGCATTCTTCAGAATCATCGCGACGAACTCGCGGCGCTCCGCAGATAGCCCGCCCAGCACAAACCTGCTCAGCTTTCGAATTCTGAGCAACCTCGACGCCTACGCTTCGCGCGCTTCAATCGGAGTGCGCAATGAAACACCGACATCCTGCCATGCCGCTCGACGCTGCGGCGCCGTGCGTCATCGCGATTCGCCTCGGCGTCAAGACGCGGGCCGTCGTCACCGCCATCAACCGCCACCGCCTGCGCGCCTGGCGGATTCCCGACGATGACGCCGAGCTGGTATCAGAGGCTGAAGTCGCGGCTGCCCTGCGTGCCGACGCGCGTCCAGTGGAGCGACAGCCGTGACCTCGCCACACATCTCGCCCGTCCTGGGCGAGCTCGTCGAGGCCCTCGCCAGCGAGATCGCATCTCGCGTCGCCGCGAAGCTCGCGGAAGGCCCGCGCCGAGACGCCCCAACGGAGGGCCGACTCCTCACAGAGGAAGCGTTTGCCGATCGCATCGGCATCGAAAGGAAGACGTTGCAGTCATGGCGCGCCCGTGGCAAGGGGCCGCGGTTCGAGAGATTCGGGCGGGCTATTAGGTATCCCGAATCGGAAATCCGCGACTTTCCGCGGAGGGGCCGCTCGTGAGTGCCCAGCCCCAGGACCTGGCTCGCCACCGTCGGACCAAGGACCTGAAACGCGTACTCCTCCAGAACGCCGAGAGCGTTCTCAGCGAGTGGTACCCGAACGGCAGGCTGCGCAACGGCGAGTTCGCCGTCGGCAGCGTGTCCGGCGAGGACGGCGAATCGCTGAAGGTGAACGTGAAGACCGGCGCGTGGTGCGACTTCGCCGCGCCCGACCAGTTCAAGGGCGGCGATCTGCTCGCGCTCTACGAGGCGAAGGAGCGCATCGACTGGAAGGCGGCCTACGACCGGCTCGCGCCGAAGTTCGGCTTCGACGCCGGCGACGACGCGCCGCCTCCGCTGAAGCGCGAGGCACCAAAGGTTGACGTGGTTCCGCTGATGGACTTCCATGGGCGCGATGACCCGAAGCGGAAGTTCTACGAATACTTCCGCGTCGAGGACGGCCTCAAGGTGCTCTGGTTCGCGATCGAGCGCGTCGAGCGGCCGGACGGCGGAAAGGACTTCTTCCCGATCCGCGCGGTACTCGGCTCGGATGGCGAGGTTGTGGTCGAGCGCAAGGCGTTCCCTGAGCCGCGCCTGCTGTACCGGCTGCCGGATCTTGAGGAGCGCACCGCGAGCCCGCGCGTTATCGTGGTCGAGGGCGAGAAGGCCGCCGATCACCTGGGCAAGGAGATCGCCAACCCGGTGCTGAGCTGGTCGGGCGGCGCGCGCGCCTGGCGCAAGACCGACTGGTCGCCGCTCAAGGGCCGCGAGGTGCTGCTCTGGCCGGACAACGACGAGCCCGGCCGTGCAGCCATGCAGGGCATCGGCGAGCACCTGGCCGGCCTCGGCTGCACGGTGAAGCTGCTGCCCGTGCCCGACGAGCTCAAGGCCGTGGACGGCGGCGATGCCGCGGACCTCGAGGGCGACGCGCTGCTCGACGTGCTCAAGGCGATGCTCGCCGGCGCGAAGGAAGTATGTCCCGACGCGCGTATGCCGGACCCGCTTCCGACGCGGAAAGGCGACCTCACGCCACCGAGCCACGTCGCGCCGGAGCCGGATGGCGACGACGCAGCAACGCCGACACCCGCAGCCGATCGGCAGATCGAGGAGTTTCGATATCTCGCGCCAGCCGGGAAGTTCGTGTTCATGCCAACTCGCGACCTCTGGCCAGCAAAGAGCGTCGATGCGCGTATCGGCAAGGTTCGGACCGGCGCGCAGCATCCCGTACTCGCGAGCACTTACATCAGCCGGACGCGCGCTGTCGAGCAACTGACCTGGTCGCCGGGAGATCCTGAGCTGATCCGCGACGTCGTGTTCGGCGAGGCCGGCCGCATCGCGAAGCCTGGCGCCCGCGTCATCAACCTCTATCGCCCTGCGCCTTTGACCGAAGGCGACCCGACTCAGGCCGGCCCATGGCTCGACCATGTGCGCCGCGTCGTCGGCGACAGCGCGTTTAACCATACCGTTCAGTGGTTCGCACACCGCGTCCAGCGGCCAGGCGAGAAGTTGAATCACGCGTTCGTGCTCGGCGGTGCGCCGGGCATCGGCAAAGACACGCTGCTCGACCCCGTGGTCCGCGCGGTCGGCGACTGGAACGTGGCGGAGATCGCGCCAGCGCATCTGCTCGGCCGCTTCAACCCGTACGTTCGCAGCGTCATCTTGCGAATCTCGGAAGCGCGCGACCTCGGCGATATAGATCGGTTCGCGTTCTACGATCGCAGCAAGGTGCTGATCGCTGCGCCACCCGACACGCTGCGCGTCGACACGAAGAACGTGCCCGAGTACAGCATCCCAAGCGTCTGCGGCGTGCTGTTCACGACGAACTACCGGGACGCCCTATACCTTCCGCCGGATGATCGCAGGCACTTCGTGGTCTGGAGCGAGGCCACTCCCGCCGACTTCGATCCCATCTACTTTCGAGGCCTATGGGCATGGTTCGGATCGGGCGGCAGCGACCACGTTGCCGCCTACCTGCGGATGCTCGACCTCTCGACCTTCGACCCAAAGGCACCGCCACCCAAGACCCCGGCGTTCTGGACGGCGGTCGACGCCGGCCGCGCGCCTGAGGACGCCGAGCTGCGCGATGCGCTCGACGTGCTCAAGACCCCGGCGGCCGTGACCATCGACGACATCCGCCACGTCGCCGCCGATTCGTTCCGCGCATGGCTCGAGGACCGCCGCTCGCGGCGCCAGATGCCCCACCGGTTCGCTGCCGCAGGGTACGTGCCAGTGCGCAACGACGCCGCTGAGGATGGCTTGTGGCGCGTTTGGGGCCGGCGCCAGGTGATCTATGCCCGAGAGACGCTTTCGCTGGCCGAGCGTATGCAGGTCGCGGCCCAGCTCGCTCTGGGATCGCGTCAGTGAGTCGGTGATGTAGATCAACCGTAAGCGGCCTCGCGCGCACGCGCGCGAACGTGCAGGCGTACGTGAACGTCAATCCTTGGAGATAGCCCAATGAAATCACCCCGCACCTACCCCCTTCGCCCCGCCGGTTCCGGCGCGACCTGGACTCCGCCTGACCCGGCGATCGACGAGGCGCTGGACCGCCTGTTCGTGTCGGTTCCCGAGTGGCGTCCCGCCTGGCAGCGCGACGAGGCGGACATCCGGACGAGCCTGGACTTTGCGAACCTGATGGGGCAATCGCTAGCCCTCTTGCGCCGGTGGCCGGCGGCCCTACAGGCGAACTCGGCCGCCGAGCGCGCGCCGCTGACGGCAGCGCAGCGCGCTCACCTCGAGGCGGAGATCAGCGGGATCATCGCCCCGCCGCCGGTGCCGGGCATGCAGATCGTCGTGCTCGGCCCGACGATGCCGCCCGTCGGCTCCGCCCTCCATCAGCCGGGAATGCCGGCGTGGGGCGTGGGCGCGGTCGGCCGAGGGCCGGACAGCTCCAACGCCGAGCGGCCCGCCATGCTGCTCGTGGCCAGCAATTCAGGCGGTTGGTCACCGGTATGGATGCCTGTTCCGCACGCCGCCCACCCGGACTTCTCAGCGCGCTGGTGCCACAACCCGCCGCGCTCACCGTGGACGCTCGTCCCGTGGGTCAGGTCGTTGCTCGACGTCGCGGCGGCAGTGGCCACCATCGATGCGGCCCGGCGAGACCGAGATGCGCTGGTCGATAAGTCACTCGGCTTGCGTGCGTCGACTCGAAGACAGGACGGGCCGGTGCCCCTGGATCCGGAGCGCGGCCCGCCTGGGATGCCTGTTGGAGGCGTGTGAGCACATGGAACGATTCTGCAGCCATTGGGACGACCTCGACCACCGTGGTTAGTTTGGATTTTGCGGCCAGCGGATGCCGGCCTCGGGAGGCGGACGTTACTCCGCCCAGGCAGCGCTTGGATAGGCGCGGCGTGTCTTGCGAAAGTCTGCTATCGCGGCAGACGTGTGACAGACAGACGTTCTGCGTGCGAGGGTTTGCGCGCGACTTCGCTCAGGTGAGCGCGGCGCGAACCGAGGTGATGGCAATGCTCGACGAACTCAGCGCGCACGATCGAGAGAAGCTCCAGGCGTTCGGCGCGGCGCTGCGTCGCTGGCGGGATCACGGCGACCTGCAGGCGCTGCAGGAATGTTTGGGGCTGATCGGCTACGCGATGCAGCGAGGCATCGCGGGGCTGGCGGAGACGATGTCGGGCGCCGTAAGCGCTCGCGGCGTTCGCGTGACCGTCGAGACGGAGCGTCCGCACGCGCCGCGCGCTCGCACAGATCGCCGTGGAGACGTTCAACCGCGAGCTCGCCGCGCTCCAGGACCCGACGAGCAGCGCGACGCGCATCGCGCGCGCCACGCGCTTCCTCGCCGAGTACGGCATCACGGCCGGCGACGAGCAGCTTGCCGCGCTGATGCAGCGACTGCGCGCCGCGCCCGGCCTGCAGTCGATCGAATCCGACCCCGCCGTCCAGCGCCTGCAGGTCGCCGTGCTGCGGTTCGTCAACCAGGCGAACCAGGACCCGAGTGCCGTCGACAAACCGCGCGCCGCGTCGATGCCCGAGTACGCGCACCTCTACGGCTTGATGTCGTTCCTCGCCGCGTTCCACCGCAATTTCGTTTCGCCCACGGCGACGCTCCTCGCGCGTGCCGCGCGGGAGCGCGACGGACAGCTGCTGTACGCCGCGCTCGCCCCGGTCGTGCTCATCGCCGTCGCACAGCTCACCGCGCGCATGGCACAGTTCCTGCTGACCGGCCGCGGTGACGACGACGAGCTCAAGCGCGAGCTCGTGAAGGACGGCCCCTTCGGCCTGCCGAACTGGGTGTGGTGGTCGGTGTCGAGCTCGTCGATGCTCGGCATGTACGACCCGCTGCTGCAGGCGTTCGTCAGCGTGCGCTACAACAAGCCGGTCAGCGACATCATGCTCGGCCCCGCACTCGCCATGCCCGCGAAGCTCCTGCAGGCCGGCGTGAACCTCACCGGGGATCGCAACAGCCCGAACACGACGACCGCCGAGTTCCGCGCCGCGCAGGCGACCTACGACGCGCTGCTCGCGCCGCTCTTGATGCAGGCGCTGCTGCGCAGTCCGTACGCCGCGCTCGCGCCGCAGCCCGTGCCGTTCCTCGCCGGCATCTGGCTGTCGAAGTCCGGCGTCGGCCCGGTCGACGGCCCGCGCAAGGCGATCCCCGAGGCGGCCGGGCTGAAGGAGCCCGAGAGGCGCCCGCAGTGAGCGGCGCGGCGCCGACGGCGAGCCAGAAACGCGTCCCGCGCATCCTGCTGCTGCGCGAGGTCGCCGCAGCGCTGCGCATCAGCCCGTCGACCGTGCGCCGCCTCATCCGCGAGGGCAAGCTGCCGCGCCTCGCCGATCGGCCGGTGCGCATCCTCGAGCGCGACGTGCACGCCTACATCACGGCGCAGCTGGTCGCGCGGGCGGGCGTGCCGGGCATGCCATTGGCGAGCGATCCGTTGTTCGCCGCGCCCGTGGTTGCGAGCGCGCCGACACAGGCGTCGAAAAAATCGGCTGCTGCGATGGAGAAGGACGCCCGCGCCTGGGCGGCCCGGCTGCGCATGAGGCGGGTCATCCGCAGAGGCTGAACCCGGCGCGCCGGCGCCTACCGCGACGGCTGGATGCCGCTAGGCCTTCGGCCCCGGCTGGTTCTGTGCCGTACGCGTTGCCGCTGCCTTCCGCCGGCCCGCGCTGCGATTATCTCGCTCAAACCGACCAGCGCGCGCCGCCTCCAACTCCAATTCCGCTTCACGGTCTCGCCCCCGATGGTCCCGTTTGGCGATCTCTGCGAGAAGCATCAGGGCGATAGCGCCTGCCCATATGGGCACAACCGGCGCAGCGGGCGCCCATTTCACGGCCGCGAGCGTCACCAGCGGCGCGAGCAGCGCGGCCCGCTCCGATCCGAATGGGAAGCTTGCGGCCAGGGCAGGGATGATCCGCGAGGGGCTACGCCAGTGATCCCCGAAGGTAGTCAAGGCTGCGAAGTACGGCAGAAACACCGAGCCTAGCCCGGATTTCTCACCGATAGGAGATGCATCGGGCCGGTGATTGAGTAAAACTTGTTTTGCGACGACGAGTTAGACATCAATCACCGGAGGACCCGATGCCGACACAGTGTAACGCCGAACAGC
>JADLEZ010000689.1 GCA_020845855.1 Burkholderiales bacterium | reverse complement strand
TCGAGCCAGCCGATGCGCTGGAGCTTTGCCTGCGGTGGCGCGCACGCCGCCACGTGCAGGCAGGCGAGCCCTGCGCCGGCGAGGATGAGCGAACGCCGCTCCATGGCGTGCCTACATCTTGGTCAGCGTCAATCCGGAAAGGTCGCGGGCGAGCTCGGCGAGGATCTCGCCCAGCGCCTTGTTTTGTGCGGCGACGTAGTCGGCCGCGCTGCCGGTGGTGAACGGCACCTGCCGTTCGTAGCGGCGCGACCAGACCGGCACTCCCGCATCACCCGCGACGGGCCGCAGGAAGTAGACGATGGTGAGCACGGCAACGGGTTTGCTCATGTTGCGCCCGTCGCCGTACAGCGACTCGACGAAGCCGTCGAGGAGCCAGTCCGGATCGACGGTCACGCTCGCCGGCGCCACCGCGGTGAACACCTTCGCCGCGGCCAGCGCGCGCGCGGTCGCCTCGCCGATGTTGGCGCCGGGTGCGACCAGGAACTCGTTGTAGTAGTCGGTCTCGAACTTGAGGTCGGTCTCGCGAAAGACGAACTGGCGCCCGCGGAAGGGTGCTGCGACCGTGAGCGAGCCCACCCGCAGAAGCCCCTGCTGCGTCTTCGCCACCGGCGGCGGCAGCGCCGGCTCGAGCACGAACTGGCCCTTCACCGGCTGCGGCCGCGAGCACGACGCGAGCGCCGCGCCGGCGGCGGCCACCAGCGCCGCGCGTATCCACTGACGTCGCGATGCGGTCATTTCTTGCGCTCCAGCGGGGCCGGCGGCTGGCCGAAGATCACGCTCGCCGGGTAGCGTTTGGTTTCCTCGGTGAGGTCACGTAGGTTGTCGGTGATCGTGCGCAGGTTCTCGAGCGTGGTCGCAAGATCGGTGTCGGTGGCGCCGAACAGGCGGTCGAAGCGGCCCACGATGCGCTCGAGGCTCGCCACGGTGCGCGCGAGCTTGGGATCGCTGACGAGGTCCTTCACGCGCGCGACCGCCGCGGCGGTATCGTCGGGAATCTTCTGCCACGCCGGATTGGCGAGCGTCTTCCGAAGCTCGGCGTTGGTCTGCCGCAGCTCGCTCAAGAGCGCGGTCGCCTCGTCGGAGACCTTCTTCGCCTGCAGCCCGTCGAGCGTGGTATCGAGCTTCGCGAGCGTCTTCTCCGCGCGCTCCTGCAGCGCTTTCACGTCGACCGCGGCGATGCGCTCGTTGGTGGTGTCGAGCAGCTTGTCGATGCGCGCGACCGTCGCCTCGAGGTCGATGCGGTGCAGCTTCTCCATGATGTCCTGCGCCGCGTTGACGAGCGCGGTCACGGTGCCGGGCGCGGAAGGGATGTACAGGTTGTCCGGCTCCCAGTCGATCGGCAGCACCGGCGGCGGCGGATCGACGTAATCCATCTCGAGGAAATTCAAGCCCGTGATGCCCTGCGGCGCGATGCGTATGCGCAGTCCCTTCTCGACTTCCATCTTGGCGTTCTCGCGGTTGGTCATGTCGCCCGCGGCGGCGCGGCCGCCGAGCAGGCGCGGCTGCAGCTGGGCCTCGACCAGCACGTAGCGCTCACGCTGGTTGATCGGCAGGTCCTGCTGGTACCGCGTATAGGTGAAGGTGATCTTGGTCACCTCGCCGATGGTGACGCCGCGGTACTTGAGCTTGGATCCGATGTCGAGGCCCTGCACCGACTCCTTGAAGTAGGTTTCGACGGTGACGCGGCGCTCGAGGAAGCGCCCGGAGCCGATGAGCACCAGCACCAGGATGCCGGCGACCAGGGCGCCGATCACGAACAGGCCGAGCTTGAAGTAGTTGGCGCGCTGCGACATGTCTAGCAGGTCGATGCAAAAGGCGTCCGAGCGGTCCCCGAATGACGAGAAAGCTCGGTTGCGCCTTTTGCATCGAGGTTGATATCAGGCGGTCGCCCTCGGGGCGGCCCGTCGGACGACCGCCGGAAACAGCACGAAACGACGCGCGTCGCGCGTACACCGTCGCCTTCGATCGCGTTGTGCATCGTGCGGGTCACGCGTCCTCGAGCTCGGCTTGCCGGTGGAAGAACTGGCGCACGTACGGGTCGGTGGATTCGTCGCGCAGCCGCTTCGGGTCACCGTCGGCGATGATTCCCTTGACGCGCTTGTCGAGCATGATGACCCGGTCGGCGATCGCGTAGATGCTCGCGAGCTCGTGGGTCACGATCACGAAGGTCATGCCGAGGCTCTCGGCCAGGCGCCGGATCAGCGCGTCGAGCTCGGCCGAGGTGATCGGGTCGAGGCCCGCCGACGGCTCGTCCAAAAACAGGATCGCGGGATCGAGCGCCATCGCGCGCGCGATCGCCGCGCGCTTTTGCATGCCGCCGGAGATCTCGTTCGGCAAATGCCCGGTGAACTGCACGAGGCCGACCAGCGACAGCTTCATCCGCGACAAGAGATCCATTTGCGGAAGGTCGAGCTCGGTGAACACCTCCATCGGCAGCCGCACGTTCTCGAGCAGCGTCATCGACCCGAACAGCGCGCCCGACTGGTACATGACGCCGAACTTGCGCAGGATGGCCTCGCGCGCCTCGCCGTCGGCGGCCACGATGTCCTGGCCGTCGATGTACACGTGCCCGGCCAGCACGTCGTACAGCCCGATCATGTGCTTCAGCAGCGTGCTCTTGCCGCACCCCGACCCGCCGAGGATCACGAACACCTCCCCGCGGCCCACCTCGAAGCTCACGTTCTCGAGGATCGTGCGCCCGTCGTACCCGGCGGTCAGGCCCTCGACGCGGATGATGGGGTCGCTCGTGTTCATTGCAAACGGCCCGCCAGGACTTCCGGTGCGGCGGCGTTGCGCGCACAACGCTCGTTTGTTCCGGGTGTTCCGGCGCGCGCCGCCGGGCCTTCCTGCGGCGCGCGCGTGGCATTCTCCCGATGCAAAAGGCGTAACGACGGCTTTCGACCAGCCAGCGACAGCGCGAACGCCTTTTGCATCGGTCTGCCCTAGATATCGAGGAAGAAGTAGATCACCGCGAACACGCCGTCGATGAGGACGATCAGCACGAGGCCCGAAACCACCGCGCGCGTGGCCGAGTCCCCGACCGCCGACGCGCCGGCGGCGGTTTGCAGCCCGCGCAGGCAACCGATGGCCGCGATCGCGGCGGCGAAGACGAACGACTTCACCCATCCGGCCATGAAGTCCTGGAAGGTCACGATCCCCTCGACCTCCTTCACGAACGTGACGAAAGGAATGCCGAACGAGAGCATCGTGAAGGCCCCGCCCATGATGCCCACCAGCGTCGCAAACAGGCTCAGCAGCGGCGTCATGAGCAGCGCGGCCATCACCCGCGTGGTCACCAGGAAGCGCACCGGGTCGAGGCCCATCGTGGTCAGCGCGTCGATCTCCTGATTCACGCGCATGGTGCCGATCTCGGCCGCGAACGCGGCGCCGGTGCGCCCGGCAAGCAGGATCGCGGTGATGAGCGTCCCCAGCTCCCGCACCATGCCAAGGCCGATCAGGTCGGCCACGAACACCTCGGCGCCGTAGCGCTTCATCGGCACGGCGGACTGGAACGCGAGGATCACCCCGAGCAGGAAGGCCATCAGCGCCACGATCGGCATCGCGTCGGCGCCGACGCGCTCGCACACCAGCCAGACGTCGCGCCAGCGGATGGTCGACGGGTGGCGCACCGCGCTCACGAAAGCCGACGTGGCGTGACCGAGGAACTCGATCTGCGTGCGCAGGTCGCGCAGCGCCGTCGCGACGGCGCGGCCGATCTCCTCGAGCGCCGGGCGCCGCGGCGGCTCCGGGTCGAGGTCGTGGTCGAGTGTCTGCGGGTCGAACTGGCGCAGGAGCGCCTGGTACGACGGATTCAGGTTGGCGACGTCCACCGGCGCCTGTCGCGGCTGGCGCATGAGGTCGACCAGGAGCGCAATGCCGGCGCTGTCGCAGTACTCGACCTTGGCCGCGTCCACCGTCACCCGCCGCGCCGGCTGCTCGCGCACCGCGCGCAACGCCGTGCGCCACACGTTGGGAACAGTATCGGCGGCAAGCCGCCCGGCGAGCACGAGCACGAGCGCACCGTCGGGCGCGTCACGCACGTCGAGCGCCGCGTCGCTCACGTCTCCCGGGCCTTAGCAGGTCGATGCAAAAGGCGTCCGAGCGGTCCCCGGATGACGAGGAAGCTGCGTTGCACCTTTTGCATCGAGATTGATTCCAGGCGCTCGCCCTAGGGGCGGCCCGTCGGGCGACCGCCGGAAACAGCACGAAACAACGCGCGTGGTGCGCACACCGTCGCAATCGATCACGTTCTGCGTCACGCTAGTTCACGAGCTCGAGGTTGGTGCCCATGACGCGCACGTAGTCGCCTTCCTGCACGAGCAGAGGTTCAGTCGACATCGAGACGACGCGCGTGGCGCCGTCGTCCATCTTGAGTGTCACGTCCCAGCGCGTGCGCCGGTACTCGTTGGGCTTTTGCGCATACACGGCGCCGCCGGCGGCGCCGATCACGACCAGGCCCTGGTTCTTGAGGCCGGGGCCGAACTGCATCTGAGTGGTCGAGCCGGCGGCACCGCTCAGACCCGATAGCCCCGACGAGCCGGCCGCAACCGAGCCGAGCGGCGTCCACACCTGGCGCTCGGCCACCGGTGCGATGCTCTGGATCACCCCGCACGTGCCGTTGCAGGGCGGGCGCTTGGGCGCGCCTTGCGCGAGCGCGTCGCCGCCGCCGACGGCCAGCGCCGCCAGGAAGACGAAGACGGCGCCAAGTCGACTTCGTTCTGCGCTCATGCTCACTCCGGGAACGAATTGAGGTAGAACATCGCGTTCAGGAGCGCGCCGGGATTGCCGTACGGCCCGAGCCACTTGATGAAGATCGGGTCGATCTCGCCCGACTTGTACAGCCCGATCAGCGTCCTGTTCACGAGCAGCCGGAACTCGGCGTCGCCGCGCGGCAGCACGAGTCCGTACGGCTCGTAGGAAAAATCGTTCTCGAGGAACGCGACTTCGTTCGCTTTGTCGCTTCCCAAGCGCAACTGGGCGAGCAGCATGCGGTCGGACGCGTAGGCGTCGGCCTTGCCCGCGAGGAGCGCGGCAAGCCCCTCGTGGCCGTCCCTGACGTTGACGAACGTCGCGCTCGCACCGCTCACCGCGAGCGCCTTGCGCAGGGCCGTCTCGGTCGTGGTGGCGGGCATCACCGCGATGCGCTTGCCCGCGAGCGCCGCGACCGACGCCGGCGCGTTGGGGCCGGCGCGCACCAGCGCGCTGCCGCCGTCGACGAAGATCGGCACCGAGAAGTCCACCTTCTCCATGCGCGAGAGGGTGATGGTGGTGGTGCCGCACTCCGCGTCCACCTTGCCCGCGACCACGGCGCTGATCCGTGTCTCGCTGTCGACCGCCTTCCAGTCGACCTTGACGTTCGGCAGGCCGAGCGCCTTGCCGACCGCCACGGCGATCTTCTCGCACAGCTCGACCGAGTAGCCGCGGACCTGGCCGTTGCGCTGGCGCGCGGAAAACGGCGCCGCATTGTCGCGGTAGCCGAAAGTGACCGTGCCCGCGGCCTTGATCCGGGCGAGTGTGGGCGACGCGGCGAGCGCGGGACCCGCGAGCAGGAACAGCGCGATTGAAACGAGCAGCAGGCGGGGGCGGATCATGGCGTAGCCAAGGTATACGGCGGCGGCGCGTGAGTTTAGCACCGCGCGCCTGGACCGTCTTGTCGCCTACGATTGTTGTAGAATCGCCCCCTTGCGGTCGCCCGGGATCGTGCCGGCGGGGCCTTTTCCGGGTCCCGGCACCGGCCTTCGCGAGCCGACCGGCAGCGCAAGCTCCCCTACCTTTTCGAAAGCTCCCCAATCGTGAAGCGCATCCTCCTTGCATTGCTCGTTGCCTGCGGCCTCGTCGCCGCCGGCGCGTCGGCGCAGACGGCGCCGAATACGCTCGGCAAGATCAAGTCCGCCAAGGCGATCAACGTCGCCTTCTCGCCCGATTCGCTGCCGTTCTCCTTCGTTGGGCCGAACAACGAGCCGGCCGGCTACTCGATCGACCTCTGCAAGCGTGTCATCGCGCAGGTCGGCCGCGCGGTGAGCGAGCCCAACCTCAAGATCAACTGGATGCCGGGCTCGGTCACCGAGCGCCTCACCATGGTTGCGTCCGGCCGCGCCGACATCGAGTGCGCGAACACGACGCAAACGCTGGCGCGCCTCGCCAACGTCGACTTCGGCAACCTGATCTTCGTCGACGGCGGCGGCTTCGTGGTCATGACCGACTCGCCCATCAACAAGATCGCGGACATGGGCGGCAAGAGGATCGCCGTCCTGCGTGGCACCACCACCGAGTCGCGCCTGCGCGACACCCTGCAGCGCCGCCTCGTCAACGCCAACGTGGTGCTGATCGACAACGCGAACGAAGGCATCGCGATGCTGGAGTCCGGCAGCGTGGACGCCTACGCCGGCGACAAGATCAAGCTCATCGGACTCGTGGCGCAGGCGAAGAATCCCGCCAAGCTCGCGATGCTGGTCGAGGACATCTCGTTCGAGCCCTACGCCTTTGCGCTCCCCCGCAACGACTCGGCGTTCCGGCTCGAGGTCAACCGGGCGCTGACCCAGGTGTACATGGGGGGCGAGATCGAGACGATCTTCGCCAACTGGCTCGGCAAGCTGGGCCGCCCGTCGGGCCTGCTGGCCGCCATGTACCTTCTCTATTCGATTCCGGATTGACGGCCGACGAAGGCCGCGCGAAACCTTTGCCCGCGCGCCTTGTCTTCCCGGTAACCTTCTTGCAGGAGAGTAAGCCATGACCCTCGCAACACTCTGGCAGCGCGCGGCCGCGGTCTTCACCGTGGCGGCGTCGCTGGTTCTCGCGGGCTGCAACACCCCGCCCGCCTTTTCGGTCAACGAGCCGTCGAGCGGGCGCGTCGGGACGGTCGAGTCGATCACGACCCATACCGTGCAGAACGTGCCCAACGCCGTCGGCGCCATCGGCGGCGCGCTGGTCGGCGGCGGGCTCGGCAGCCTGATCGGCGGCGGGACCGGCCGTACCGTGGCCACCGTGGTCGGCGCCATCGGCGGCGGCTTCGTCGGCAACGAGCTCGCGAGCAAAGACCAGACGCTGGTGTGGAACATCGGCGTCCGCTACGACGACGGCAGCTACGCCACCGTCCAGCAGACGTCGGCACCAGGGCTGCGGATCGGCGACCGCGTGCGCGTCACGTCGACCGGAATCGAGCTGCTTCGTTAGCGGCAGCATCACGTAACGCGGCAGTCAGTTGCCGCACAAACAACGAGGACAACGATCATGCAAACGCTTCACAAATGGCTCTCGCAGGCCGCGCTGGTCGCCGTCGCGGCGGTCGGGTTCGCCGCGTCCGCGAACGCGCAGAACGAACAGCAGGTGCTCGTCAACCAGTCGGTGACCACGCTCCAGAACTTCATGCGCGATCCCGAGATGAAGTGGCTGCAGCAGAACATCGGGCGCGCCAAGGCCGTGCTCATCTCGCCCGAGATCGTGAAGG
>JADLEZ010000688.1 GCA_020845855.1 Burkholderiales bacterium | reverse complement strand
GAAAGTGCGCTATCGCGGGCTGGCGAAGAACACCGCGCAGCTCACGACGTTGTTTGCGCTCTCGAACCTGTGGATGGCACGGCGAAAGCTCATGGCGATGACACCCTGAATCCGTCTGCAGCGGGCGAAAAGCCCGTTGCTGAGCGGAATTCAACAGCGTGATGGCGCTCCACCGACTAAAAAGCGGGGCGGCGGATGCAGGAGTCAGCAGCATCGAGTTGATTCAAAGATCCGGCCGCTCAATGTGTGTTGATCAGGCCATCCTTAACGAGTCGGCCCTGCGGAACGCCGGAAACCCGCGCCAGCGCTTGATTTCCGGCACATCACCGGTGGTCCGAACTCTCGGAGACTGGTGTAATCATCCACAGAACCTGAGAGTTTTCCGCATCGATCCGATTGAGATTTTGCGTATTGGCCACGGACGATTTTTTCCGTAGCCGCCTTGATCAGGTGATCGATCTACGCCATCCGCTGGCGGTTCTCGCGCAACGCATGTCGTGGTCGCAGATCGAAGCGGCACTCGCGCCGACGCTCGCCCACAAGGACCGCACAGGCGCAGTCGTTGGTGAGGTCGACCTCTTCGGCCCGAGCGCGCAACTCGTCGGCGCAGGGGTGAGTGCGGCAGGAAGGCGGCCCGTCGATTCGCGCGCGAAGGCAAGTCGCTGCGTCGCCGTGCTGGTGGCTATGCGCACGCGAAGCAGTACAAGCGGCTGCGCCGCGTGCTCAAGCGTCAGCGCACGGTGCTGGGCATCGTGCTGCGCGAGGTGCGAAGGAAGCTCGAGACAGCAACGACCAGTCGCGCTTCAACGTACACCGACTGCAAACGGTGATGGAGCGTGCCGATCGCATTCGCAGGCAGCATCCCAAGGACAAGAACAAGCTCTACACGATGCACGCCCCGGAAGTCGAGTGCATCGGCAAGGGAAGGCACGCCAGCCCTATCGCGGCGTTTCCACTGTCACTCGTGAGCAGTAGCCCCAGGAGTTCGGCGTGAAGGCGAGCATCGCCGTCACCCATCGGCGTGGATTGATCGTCGGTGCGCGCACTTTCCCGGGCAATCCGTACGACGGGCACGTCCTGTCGGCGCAGCTCGAGCAGACGGGCATTTCTTCTCGAGGACGTCGGCCGCGCACCGAAGCAGGTCGTTGTCGATCTCGGTTATCGCGGTGTCGATGCGGACAACCCGGGCATCGAGCTCTCCATCGCGGACGATTCAATTCGATGACGAACCGGCAGCGGCGATGGCATGAAACGTCGCCAAGCGATCGAGCCGGCAATCGGGCACCTGAAGACCGATCACCGGATGAACCGATGCTGGTTGGCCGGAAGCCTCGGCGATGCGCTGCATACGGTGCTGTGCGCAGCGGGCTACAACCTGCGCTGGCTGCTGCGGGCGGTTGTTAGTGGCTGCGTGAAAGCGCGGATATCTGCCGCGGAATCGTTGACTACGGCCTATGGTCTCCATGCCATGCCGCATAGCGGCCATGCCCGCGCCCGAGAACTGCCTCGGACACGGCCAGGCACCATTTTTCTCGCTCGTTGCGAGCGGTCAAGGGTTCGCTTCGCCGTGCTTCGCACGCCCTTGACCGCTCGCAACGAGCACGGCACGTTTCCCAGGGTTCGTCAACCTATCCGCGGCAGATATCCGCGCTTTCGCGCCGTCACTGACAGGGCGGTTGTCCGCGGGCGCATCAAGCCGCTTTTTTTCGCACTTTGTTCGGTGGTGTTGCAGGTGATCTTCATCGCGCCGGCGTTGTTGTCGGCATCGAAGAAGCGATCAGCGAGCCGAATCGCGTCGGTGCGGTGCGGTTCACGATGGCTGCCGGGCGCTGCGGCGATGGGCTGGATTTCGCAGGGCCGACTAACGACCCGCGCAACTAGACGCGCTCGGATTGGCGGCGTTCGAAGCGCCCTACCGCGTACTGCGCGTTGCGCCAGCGCTGTGCGTCAAGCCGTCCAACACCTTGGCACCCCATGACGCTCGCACGTACCTGCCGCAAGGCGTCGAGCCCTGCGCCTGCGCCTGGGCGCATCGCTCGGACTCGTCATCGGCCGTCCCCAGTGTCGCCCGCCGAAGCGATCGAGTACGTTGCCGGCTACACCCTCGTCGCCGATCTGTTACGTCCTGCACGCGAGCCTGTACCGTCCGAACGTGCGCGAACGCGCTTTCCATCGGTCGTGCTTCGTCGGGCGGTGCGTCGTCCCCCCGATGCACTTGATCCCGACGACATCCGGATCCGCGTGGGTATTGAGAGCAGCCCCGGACGATTGGCGACCACCTTCGGCTGCGGCCGGCGACACCGCTGGTCGCCGACGTAAGCGAACGCTCATATAAGCCCGTATGCACTGCATGTCGCAGAATGCGGCTCAGCGGCGCACTCGGTCTGCGAATGAGAATGGCGGCGCGCGCTACTGCGCCGCCGGCGCCTTGCCCGGGCGGCGCGCCTCTCTCACACGCTTGGCGATCCAATCACTAATGTCCGACTCAAGCCAGCCCACCGCACGCAAGCCAAGCTGCACGGGCTTGGGAAAGTCGCCGTCCTTGATGTACTGATAGAGCGTGCTACGCGAAAGACCGGTGCGCTGTTGAACCTGTGGGCGCCGCAGGATCGAGAACTCGTGGTAAGTCTTCTGGTGCATGTTCCTCATCCCCCGAATGGAAACCGACGATCGTCGGGTCGTCGGGCTTGAATCGGCACGCCAGCGGCATGCGCCGGCCCTACTCCGTAAGAAACGGATTGACTCGGGAAAGTGTCGGACGTCTGTGGTTCGCGTTGAGCCTGGCCAGAACCTGCGCAAACCTCCGCAGGAACTCGACGTCCAGCTTAAGGGGCAACAATGGGGGCAACTGAAGAACCGGAAAGTCATAACAGCTAGGGTGGTCGCGCGTCATCTGGAGTTATGTGGTTGACGCCGGCTCCACCAATAACAAAACCCCAACCGTTCTCGGTTGGGGTTTTTTCTTGCCCGATCGCGCCGGTTCCCGCG
>JADLEZ010000687.1 GCA_020845855.1 Burkholderiales bacterium | reverse complement strand
CCTCACCCCGCTCGTGCAGTTGTGGACGGCCTCCGGGGCGATCGGCGAGGGCCCGCTCGCCGGGCAACGCGGCTACGGTCGCGCGATCGAGTCGGCGACGCTGTGGGCGCCGGCGATCACCACCGCGCTGTTTGCGCGGACGTGGCTGCCAGCGATGGCCGGCATCGCGCGCTTGGCGCTCTTCACACTTGCCGACGACGTCGAGCGCGACGACGACTGCGCCGGCATCTATCACAAGTCGCTGCTCTACCTCGTGTCCCACGCGCTCGAGGCGACGTCGCGCATTCCGCTCGTTCGTCCCGACGGCGAGCCGCTCGTCGGCCTGCAAAGATCGGTGGCGACCGATGCGCGCCTGCGCGCGCTCTTTCGCGGCGGCGCCGGCGCACGGTGGATTCTCACCCCGAATGCGCAGCCGGTGGACTCCCCGGATGCGTCGCGTGCCCGCCGACACGGCGACTTCGACGACGACCCGCCGACGGTACGGGCGACGCTGGCGCACGTGCTCGGCGGGGTGGCCGCGCCCCTCTCGGCGGCGGCGCGGCACCCGGTCGCGGTCGGTCCGCGCGACCTCCGGCTCGCAGCGTCGGCGCAGCAGAAGCGCGCGATCCGTCAGCGGCTCGACCGCTTGCGCGGCACCCCGGTCTAGCCGCCCGTCGGGTCAGGTGATCGACGCCGCGTAGATGCTGCGGATCGACGCATCGAGTGCCGCATTGAACTGCTCGTCGGTCTGCTGCGCGGTCAGCCCCTCGGTCAGCGCCCGCGAGAAGCTCGCGACCACCCCGTGGTTCTTCGCGAGCAGCGCGTTCGCCGCCTCGCGCGAATAGCCGCCGGAGAGCGCGACCACGCGCATGAGCTTGGGATGGCGCACGAAATCGGCGTAGAAGTCGTCGACCGACGGCGGCGTCAGCTTGAACATCACCTTCTGGCCGGCCGGCACGCCGTCGAGGTGACGCATGAGCGCCGCCTTGAGGAGCGTCTCGGCAGCGGCTTTGTCGGGCGCCTTGATGTCCACCTCGGGCTCGATGATCGGCACCAGCCCGGCGGCGAGGATCTCCTTGCCGATGGCGAATTGCTGCTCGACCACGGCGTCGATTCCCTTGGCATCGGCGCGCTTGATGACCGAGCGCATCTTGGTCCCGAAGATCCCCTTGGTCTTCGCGTGCGCCAGCAACGTCGCCAGGGCGGGCATCGGCTTCATGACCTGCACGCCATCGGCCTCGTCGGCGAGCCCCTTGTCGACCTTGAGGAAGGGGACCACCTGCTTCGCGTTCCACAGGTAATCCGCCGTGCCGCGCCCGGCGATCTCGCGATCCATCGTCTGCTCGAAGAGGATGGCGCCGAGAATGCGCTCGCCGGTGAAGGCCGGGCTGGTGATGATGCGCGTCCGCATCGCGTGGACGAGGTCGAACATCTGCGCCTCGCCCGAATACGTCTCCGGCTTGATCCCGTACAGCGAGAGCGCTTTCGGGGTGCTGCCGCCGGATTGGTCGAGCGCGGCGATGAAGCCCTTGCCCGACGTCATCTTGGTAGCTTGCTGGGGGTTCATGGCGAGTCCTCGTGGTGCTGGCGAAAGTGGCAAGGATAAGGCATCCGGGTGTGGCGCCGGCGGGTTCGCGCGCACCGACGCTACGGGAGCGGTGCCGCGCGGGCTCCCACGCGCGGTCCCGGCCCCGTCATGTGCAGGCCGTTGTGCTCGATCGCGCGCTTCACCTCGGGCGAGGCGAGGATCGCGCTCTTGGCGGCAAGGCGCAGCCGGTCGACGGCCTCGGCGGGGAGCACGAACGAGGTCGGGAGGGTGTTGAGGTAGGCGCGCTCGTTCTTGTCGGGCACGGCTGCGAACGAAACGTCGATGACGTGGATGGTGATGTCCGGCGCGCGCATCACCATCGGCAGTTTCTCGGCCAGCGCCGGGTAGGGCGCGATCGCCGCACGGACTTCGCGCAGCGTCTCCCAGCGCGCCTGGATGTCGCGCAGCGTTTCCACCGTGTCGTACGAGTAGCGATCGATCGGCGTGCCGGTGGCCTTCAGCAGCACGTCGACGAGGCCGGGCGGGCTCTCGTGCTTGTCCCAGTCGTTGGGGGGATCGGCGAGCGAATTGACGACGAAGACGAAGACGTTGCGCACCTTGTCGTACGGCGTCTTCTGGCCCGCCATGTGCAGCGCCTCGAAGGTCGACATCACGTCGAGCACGCCGCGCATGCCGACGTTGTCCGATACGCCGCCGTCGACGAGATGGAGGAACGGTCGCGCCTCGCGGTTCGCGAAGGACTGCAACTCCTCCAGGCGCTTCACGGTGCGCGCCGCGGGTCGCGGCGGATCGGCGACGTCGACGAACAGCCTGGTCCACGGCGGCGGTTGGAACCCGCAGGTACCACCGTAGTTGTCGATGGTGAGCGCCGAGAGCACGACGGGGACCGCGGAGGACGCGGCCGCCGCGCGGGCGAGCCGCATGCTCGATAGGTCGGCGCAGAGGACCTCGAAGTTCTCGCGGTTGAAGATGAGGCGCGTGCCGTCGGCGAGGTCGGTCGCTGAAACCAGGATGACCGGCCCGTCGCGACGCAGGTCTTGGTAGGTCGCTCCCTTGAAGAGGATCTCGTCGTAGTAATTGGCGGCGAGTTCGGACCTGCCCCAGCCGGGTGACGACAAAGCGGCCCAGTTGAACGGATTGAGCGCGCCCGCGATGAGCGCACCCTGCACGTCGCGCTTCAGGAACGCCTGCTCATAGACGTCGAAGAGCTTCTCCCCGTACAGCCCGTAGGCGAGTGCGGTGAAACTGCCGCCGGAGATGCCGGTGATGACGTCGACGCTATCGAGAATGCGCACCTGGCGGCCGCTGCGGCTCGTCATCTCCATGTCGCGCAGCGTCTCGAGGACGCCGTAGGAGAAGGCCGCCGCGCGCGTGCCACCGCCCGAGAAGGCGAGGATGACCAGCGTGCCGCCGTCTTCGGCGTCGAGCGATGCCCGCTGTATGCGCTGGACCCGTGCCGGGTCGAACTGGGCGAGCGGCTCGTTGACCGGTCGGGTGGCGCAGCCGGCGAGGACGAGCGCGGTGAGGGCGAGGGCGGCGAGCCGCCCGAGCGGCGGGTGGCTCGCGGCGAGGAACGGTGCGCAGGGTCGGTCCATGGGGGCAGGATTCCAGGGGATTCGAGGCGCGAATTCTACCGCGCGCAAGGCGCGCGGCCGGCGCCGTCATCCTGGCGGCGCGGCATCCGTTTTGCAACCCCCCGCGGCGCCGTAGCCGGCGGCAAGGGTAAAGTGACGCCATGACCCTGCGCTTTCGGATCCTCGGCCTCCTCATCGTCGCCTGCGGTGCGGTGCTCTGCCACGGCGCCGTCACGATCTGGCCGGCCGATCCGCTGGGGCACGCACCTGTCGAGCACGCCATCGTCCCGCTGCTGCGGATCGTGGGGGCGATCGTCTTGGCACTGATCGGACTCCTCAACGTCGTCGCCGGAGCCGCGATCAGCGTCCTCAAGCCGGCGCTGGAATGAACGGCCCGGCGGCGACGGTCGAGCGCGGCCGCCGCCGCTCGCCGCCGGCGACTACGCAGCCGGCTTAGGCGGCGCCTCGGGCATCGCGTCGATGGCGAGCAGCGAGTGCGCGTAAGCACCGCCGGCGCGCATCTCCGCGGCGACCCAGATCGCCTCCATGATTTCCTCTTGCGTCGCACCCTTCTTGAGCGCGAGGTCGGTGTGGCCGCGGATGCAGTAGGGGCACTGCGTCACGTGCGCGACGGCGACCGCGATGAGTTGCTTGGTCTTGCCGGGGAGCGCGCCGTCGGCGAACACCCGTTGGCCGAAGGCGCGGAACGCGTCGTAGATATCGGGGGCGAGGTCGCGCCGCTTCTGCGCGAGTTCTTTCGATGCGGCGGGATAGATCGAACGGTCCATGCGCGGGACTCCTTGGTGGGTGAGGGCGCGTCGGCGGGAGCGCTTGCCCAGCCGGCGAGCGTGGGGATGCGTGGGGATCGAAGAAGGCGCCGCTCGCCGTCAGTGCCGTGAACGGGTGAGCGTTAGGCTTCGGCCCGGCCGTGCGTCGGTGGGCAGCAACAGCCTGGCGAGCTTCGGGCGCGGCACCAGGAGATCGGCGAGCGTGTGGCGGTCGAGCGTCGCGAAGAACGCGTCGACCGCGCTCGTCAGCACGCCCTTGAGGAGACAGGCCGGGGCGATGCGGCAGTCGCTCGGCTTCGGGTCGAAGCATTCCGCGAGCGCCAAGTTGTCTTCGGTGCCGCGCACCACCTCGCCGACGTTGATGTCGTCCGGCGTGCGCGCGAGCCGCATGCCGCCACCCTTGCCGCGCGTCGTCTCGACGTATCCCCGCTGCGCCAGGTGGTGGACGACCTTGACCAGGTGGTTTTCCGAGATGCCGTACGCCATCGCGACCTCGCCGATGGTCGCGAGCCGGTCGTCGTGGATGCCCAGGTACATGAGCACCCGCAAGCTGTAGTCGGAGAAGGTGGTGAGTCGCATCGTGGGTTCGCCGTCGCGGGGCCTGCCCCGCCCTCATAAGGTGTATAGCATATATTGATTATCTGGGGAAGGCGTGCTAGGCTGCCCGCGTGGCACCGCTCCTCCCGCTCGTTCCAACCCCGTCCATGTTGCCATCGGCAGCACGCATCGCGACGGATTCACGCATCGGCGGCGGCGCCGCGGCGAGTCGGCCGCGGGCCGTCGGCCACAATGCGCGCCGATCGGCATGACGGTTGCGACCAAGAATCGTATCCATCTCGGCATTATCGTCGCCCTGCTGCTGGTGATCGCCGGGGTCGCCTACAAGTTCATCGTCGCTGGGTCGACTCGCGGCAACGACGATGGGCGGGTGGCAGTCGTCCTCGAACCAGGCGAGCGCGCGCTCATGCTGCGCGAGATGCGTGAATTCGTCGTGGCGATCGAGCGCCTGACCGACGCCCTTGCTCGCGATGACCTGCGGGCCGTCGCGGTGGCGGCCCGCGCCGCCGGCGCTGCCAAGGCCCACGACGTCCCGGTCGCCATGCTGAGCAAGTTGCCGCTCGAGTTCAAGACGCTCGCTTTCGCCACGCATCGCGGATTCGATGCGATGGCCGCCCGAGCCGAGGCGGGCGCCACGCCGAAGGAAACCCTCGTTGCGCTCTCGGCGCTCTTGCAGCAGTGCGTGACCTGCCATGCGCGCTATGCGCTCGCGACGGTGCCGACGGTGCCGCAGCGGTGATGGCGCTGTCGCAGGCCATGTTCGACGCGGATCGAGCGACCGCGCGCGCATCGGGCACGCGCGGGTTGCGCTCGCTCGCGCCGCCGGCGGCCGATGTCGGGCAACGACTGGCGGACACCGCGATGTTCGCCGGGCTCGATGCGCTGGGTCTCGCCCGGCTGGCCCGTGCGACCACGGCCCGTCGCCTCGCCGCTGGCGAACCCTTGTGGGTAACGGGGCAGCGCGCCGATCATGTCGCATTGATCGGTCGCGGTGTCATCGGGATCGAACAGATGACCGCGCACGGTGAGGGGGTGGTCGTCGGCCTCTTCGGTGCGGGTGACAGCATCGGGCTGCCGGCGGTCCTCGAGCGTGGGTGTTACCACAGCGACGCCATTGCGCTCACTCACGACAGCGATGTCCTGCGCATCGGCGCCGAACCGCTCCTGGCGACGCTCGCTCACGCACCGATGCTCGCCATGGCGGTCAACCGCGCGCTCGTCGCACACAGCGCGATCCTGCGTGCCAAGATCGAGATCGTCACTGCCGGGTCGGTTCCGCGGCGGCTCGCCGCACTCTTCCTGCATCTCGCGGGACGCTTTGGTATCGACGTGGGCGAGGGCGCCGTGCGCCTCGACCTGGGTCTTACCCGTGAGCAGATCGGGCGCTTCGTCAGTACGCGCGTCGAAACCGTCAGCCGGATCCTGAGTCGCTGGCAGAAGGCGGGGTGGCTGCGCAGCGGTCGCGGCAGCATCGATCTGCTGCGCGCCGACATGCTCCGCCGAATCCTCGGCGTTTGACGCGTTGCGACCACCACCCGCCAGCGGCGGCACAGCGGCAGCGAAGGGCGCTGCCGACGTGGCCTTCAGCGTTCGAGCAGCGCGCGCTTATCCTTCACCTTGCCCCACTCGTCGGCATCGTCGGGTGCGGGTTTCTTGTCGACGATCGTCGGCCAGACCTTGGCGAGTTCCTCGTTGAGCGGAATGAAATCCTGCTGGTCGGGCGGCACGTCGCTGTCGGCGTAGATCGCCTCGACCGGGCATTCGGCGACGCACAGGGTGCAGTCGATGCAATCATCGGGGTCGATGACGAGGCAATTCGGTCCCTCGCGAAAGGCGTCGGTGGGGCAGACGTCCACACAGTCGGTGTATTTGCACTTGATGCAGGCTTCGGTGACGACGAAGGTCATGGCGGTTTCGTTCTCCTCGATGTCGATGCCGGTCGAGCGGCGTGGTGGTCGCTCGTGACAGGCGCGTTGCCTGGACGATAGGCGATGTCGCGGGTGACGGAAATGACAAAGATCACGGCGTCAGCGACGCGCGCTGCGCGAGATGGAAGCGCTTGAAGTCGCAGTAGCTGCCGATGAATTTGGCGCGGTAGTCGGGGAGCGACGCGAAGTGCGCGTGACGGTGGCCGCGTCTCGCGCTCGCCAGCACCGCGGCTCGATAGATGCGGCTGGTGCGCAGGCAATAGTCGGCGGCGGCAGCGACGCCGTCGCGCGCGCAGAGGAAGGCGATGCGGGCAGCCTCGTACGGGTAGCGCTGCGCGGTCATCGCCTCGTGCGCGGGTGAAATCCTCACGGGCGAGGCTTCGGGAGGGCTCGTTTCACTCATGGCTTGATCGATCGACCGGCTCCAGGGCGGATTGGCATCATCGTCGCACCGCAACGTCGCCGCACGAATGACAATGGTCATCTCGTGACCACGCCGCGTGCGCTAAGGTTCGCCTCTTGCATCGCCGCGGCGATAACGGGCCGCTGCCTTCCCTCAATGGACCCGCCACCGCCGCGATCCGCCGCCCCCGCAGTGCCGGCCGAGCGTGCAGCCGCGCCCGATCCGTCGTCTGCCGATGAGCGCCCGGCCCCCACCGCGCCGCAACGCGCGCGCTTCACACCGCACCTCCTGTTCTTTCCGGCGGCGACGCTGTACGGCGCGCTGCTGCTGCCGTGGTCGGTCGGCGCGATGCTCCTCGTGGCGCCGGCGCCCGCGTCGCTCGCGACACCGTTCGGCCATGCGCACGAGATGCTCCTCGGCTATGCGCTGGCGGTCGTCGCCGGCTACCAGCTTCCTCCCATGGCGCGCGCGCGCGCATTTGCGTTGTTCGCCGTGTGGGTGGCGGCGCGGGTCGCCTTTCTCGGCGTGCACGGCGTGCTCGGGGTCGTCTTCGACATCGCGTTCGCCGCCGTACTGGCGCTGCACGTCGCGCCGCGGCTCTTCCGCGCGGCGAAAAAGGTCCGCAATCAGGCATTGCCGCTGGTGCTGACCGCCTTGTGTGCCGGTGCGGTCGCCTTCGACATCGCGCTGCTCGCCTCCGGCGCCGCGACCTTGCAAGCGCTCACGAGCGCCGTCGTGCTGCTGCTGACGACGCTCATGCTGTTCATGGGCGGGCGCATCATCGCCCCCGCCGCCGCCGGCCAGCGCTATCGGCAAGGTGAAGCGCTGGCCGCGCGCGTGCAGCCCCGGCTGGAGGGAGCGCTCCTCGTGGTCATGGCGGCCGCCGTGGCGCTGGTCGCGCTGCCCGCGCTCGACGGATGGCTGCGGCTCGCCTGCGCCGCCGCGGGCGTGCTCGCGCTGGTGCGACTCGCGCGCTGGCAGCTCTGGGCCTGTCGCGGTCGCCCCGATCTCGTGTGTCTGGGGATGGGTTACGCGTGGCTCGGTGCGGGCCTGCTGGCGGTGGCGGCGACACCACCCGGTGCGCTGCGCACCGCCGCCTTGCACCTCATCACCATCGGGGCGCTCGGCACGCTCACCTTGAACGTCATGGCGAGCACCTTGCTCCTGCGGCTGCGGCGCTCGCCGGCGACCGAGCGGACCCTGGTGGTGGCAACCGTACTCGTCGGCAGCGCAGCGGTGCTGCGTGTCGCCGCTGCGGCGGCGCCGGTGCAGGCGACGCCGTTGCTGCTCGCGGCCGCCACGTGCTGGTCGGCCGGCTGCCTCGCCGCGCTGTGGCTCATCGGCCGCAGCGCGCGCGCCGTGGCGAAGCGCGTCCCACGCCCGCACGAGCCGGCGTAACGGTGAAGGCGGGGCGCGGCGGGCAGTCCTTGCATCGTTGCACGCGCCGGACCATGGGAACGCGATTCGCTTTGCGGGCATGATCGGGAGCCCCTAGACTGCGCGCATGAGCGCCCCCGCCACGCCGTCGCCATCGGGGTCGTCCTCCGCCGCCCGCGTCGCCGGCGCGACGACGATCGCCAGAACCACCTGCTACATGTGCGCGTGCCGCTGCGGCATCCGCGTGCACCTCGTCGACGGCAAGGTCCGCTACATCGACGGCAACCCGAAGCATCCGTTGAACCAGGGCGTGATCTGCGCCAAGGGGGCGTCGGGGATCATGAAGCAGTATTCGCCCGCTCGGCTCACGCAGCCGCTGCGTCGCAAGCCTGGCACCGAGCGTGGGGCGGGCGAGTTCGAGCCGATCGCGTGGGACGAGGCGATGGACGTGCTCGCCGAGCGACTGCGCCGGCTGCGAGCGACCGATCCCAAGCGCTTCGCGCTCTTCACCGGACGCGACCAGATGCAGGCGCTCACCGGGCTCTTCGCACGCCAGTTCGGCACGCCCAATTACGCCGCACACGGCGGCTTCTGCTCGGTCAACATGGCCGCCGGGATGATCTACACGATCGGCGGCTCGTTCTGGGAGTTCGGCGGCCCCGACCTCGAGCGGGCGAAGCTCTTCGTGATGATCGGCACCGCCGAGGATCATCACTCGAATCCGCTCAAGATCGCGATCTCGAAGTTCAAGCGGGCAGGCGGACGCTTCGTCTCGATCAATCCGATCCGCACCGGATATTCGGCGATCGCCGATGAATGGGTGCCGATCCGCCCTGGCACCGACGGTGCGCTCCTTCTCGCGCTCATCCACGAGCTCATCGCCACCGGCCTCTTCGACCGCGCGTTCCTCGCGCGCTACACGAATGCGGGCCAGCTCGTGAACCGCGATGCGGCGAGCGCGGCGTTCGGCCTCATGGTCCAGGACCCGGCGCACCCCGAGGTCAATCCGCTCAATCCGCAGAACAGGATGTGGTGGGATCGCAAGACCCGGCGGGCGGTGGCGAGTCACACGCCCGACGCCGATCCCAGCCTTTTCGGCAGCTATACGTTGCTCGACGGCACGCCGGTCGCGCCGGCCTTCGCCTTGCTCGAGGAGGCCGTCCGGACCTGCACGCCCGAATGGGCCGCTGTTATCACCGGCATCCCCGCGGCGACGGTCCGCCGCCTCGCGCACGAGATGGGCGTCACCGCACGCGACCACCGGATCGAGCTGCCGATTGCGTGGACCGATTCGTGGGGTGAGGAACACGCCACGGTGACCGGCAATCCGGTGGCGTTCCACGCGATGCGCGGGCTCGCCGCGCACTCGAACGGATTCCAGACGATCCGCGCGCTCGCGATCCTGATGTCGCTCCTCGGCACCATCGACCGTCCCGGGGGCTTTCGCCACAAGGCGCCGTTTCCGCGCGCGATCCCGCCGTCGGCGCGGCCGCCGAACTCGCCCGCGGCGGTGCAGCCGAATACCCCGCTCGGCGGGCTCGCGCTGGGCTGGCCCGCGTCCCCCGACGATCTCTTCGTCGACGACGAGGGCAATCCGGTGCGCATCGACAAGGGCTTCTCGTGGGAGTACCCGCTGTCGGTGCACGGCCTGATGCACGCGGTGATCACCAATGCCTGCCGCGGCGACCCGTATCCGATCGACACGCTCATGTTGTTCATGTCGAACATGGCGTGGAACTCGACGATGAACACGGTCGAGGTGCGCAAGATGCTCAATGCCCGCAACGAGGCCGGCGAGTATCGCATCCCGTTCCTCGTCGTCTGCGACGCGTTCCAATCGGAGACGACCGCGTTCGCCGACCTGATCCTGCCCGACACGACGTACCTCGAGCGCCACGACGTGATGTCGATGCTCGACCGGCCGATCTCCGAATTCGACGGGCCGGTGGATTCGGTCCGCCTCCCGGTCCTGCCGCCGACCGGGCAGTGCCGCCCGTTCCAGGACGTCCTCATCGACCTCGCGAGCCGCCTCGGGCTGCCGGCGTTCACGCTGCCCGACGGCTCGCGGAAGTACGAGGACTACCCCGACTTCATCGTCCGCTACGAGACCGAACCCGGGTCGGGCATCGGCTTCCTCTCCGGCTGGCGCGGCGAGAATGGCGACCAGTTCATGAAGGGCGCACCCAATCCGCAGCAGTGGCAGCGCTACGCCGAGAATGACTGCGTGCATCACTACCGGCTGCCTCCTGCCTACCAGTACATGCGCAACTGGAACAAGGGCTACATGGAGTGGGCGCAGCGTACGCGCATCCGCCGCTTCGACGAGCCGATCCTGATCCAGATCTACTCGGAGGTCCTGCAGACGTTCCGCCTCGCCGCGCAGGGGCGACGGCCGGGCCGCCAGCCGCCGGCCCGGTTGCGCGAGCGCATCGCGCGCTATGCCGATCCGCTGCCGTTCTGGTATCCGCCGCTGGAGGTTGCCGCGACCGATCTTGCGAAGTACCCGCTCGCCGCGGTCACGCAGCGGCCGATGGCGATGTACCATTCGTGGGATTCGCAGAACGCGTGGCTGCGGCAGATCCACACGCACAACTACCTCTTCGTGAACCCGGCGACGGCACTCGCGCAGGGCATCGCCGACGGCGGCTGGATCGACGTCGAGTCGCAGTGGGGCAAGGTGCGCTGCATGGCGCGCCACTCCGAGGCGGTCGAGCCTGGCACCGTGTGGACATGGAACGCGATCGGGAAGGCGCCGGGAGCCTGGCGTCTCGACGTCGACGCCAACGAAGCGCAGCGCGGCTTCCTCCTCAACCATCTCATCTGCGACGAGCTCGCCGGCCCGCTCGAGGGCCACCCGGTCTCCAATTCGGATCCGATCACCGGGCAGGCGGGGTGGTACGACGTGCGCGTGCGCATCGCGCCCGCTGCCGAGGCGGGCGACGATCCCCGCGCGGCCAGCGCTCCCGCATTCGCGCCGGTGCCGCCGCTGCCGGGCACCCGGGCCGCGACCCCCGGCGTGATCCGCTACGGCGCCCGGCGGAAGGCTGCGCGATGACGCAACTCGCCCTCGTCATCGACCTCAACGTGTGCGTCGGCTGCCACGCCTGCGTCACGAGTTGCAAGGAATGGAACACGTCGGGCAGCGCCGGCGCGCTCGCCGACGAGCGACCCTATGGCCGCGACCCGACCGGCACGTTCTTCAATCGCGTGCAGACCTTCGAGGTCGGCACTTTCCCCGACACGCAGACGATCCACTTCCCGAAGTCGTGCCTGCACTGCGAGGATCCGCCGTGCGTGCCGGTGTGCCCCACCGGCGCGTCGTACAAGCGACCCGAGGACGGCATCGTCCTCGTCGACTACGACAAGTGCATCGGGTGCAAGTACTGCTGCTGGGCGTGCCCGTACGGTGCGCGCGAGCTGGACGGCGAGGAGCGGGTGATGAAGAAGTGCACGCTGTGCGTCGACCGTCTCTACGACGCGGCGCTCGCGCCGGACGAGCGCAAGCCCGCGTGCGTGATGGCGTGCCCGACGAACGCCCGGCTCTTCGGCGATATCCACGATCCGGCCTCCGAGGCGTCGATCGCGATCCGCGAGCAGGGCGGCTACGCGCTGATGCCGGAATGGGGGACGCATCCGGCCAACCACTACCTGCCGCGACGCAAGACGACGATCCGCATCGCCCCCGAAGCGATCGTTCGCGCCGACAACCCGCTCAAGGTCGACGGCAAGCTGCCCAAGCCGTCGCCGGACAGCCCGTCGCTCGACGATTCGACGTCGTGGTGAGCTGAAACGTCAATGCGTCCGGCATTGTCCGTCGTCTTCCTCACCACGCTGATCGGCGCCGGTCAGGGGCTCTTCCTCGCGCTGTACGCGCTCGACGTGCTCGCGCGGCACGGCTACCTCGCCGCGCCGCTGCCGGTTGCGCTCCTCGTGACCGGCGCGCTCGTCGCGGCGGCGCTGACCGCCGGCGGGCTCGCGGCGTCGTTCTTCCACCTGGGCCGCCCCGAACGCGCGTGGCGCGCGGCGGCAAAGTGGCGCACTTCGTGGCTGTCGCGCGAGGTCATCGCGCTGCCGGTATTCCTGAGCCTCGTCGTTGCGTACGCGGCGGCGCACGCCCATGCACCCGCGCTCGCGCCATTCGCCGGCGCGCTCGGCGTCCTCGCGTGCCTCGCGCTCTTCGTATGCACCGCGATGATCTATGCGTGCGTCAAGTTCCTGCAGGAGTGGGCGAGCCCGCTCACCGTCGTCAATTTCGTGGTGCTCGGCCTCGCCTCGGGCACGACCGCGGCCGCCGCACTGGCGGGGAGCTGGTCGGAGGCGCTCGCCGTGAGGCTCGGCGCCGTCGCGCTGGTCCTCACGCTGGCAGGGCTCGCCACCCGCGCCGCGTCGCTCGTGCGCAATGCCCGCTTGCGCCCGCGGTCGACGCCGCAGACGGCGATCGGCGTCAAGCATCCGCAAGTCGTCCAGAGGGCGCAGGGTTTCATGGGGGGATCGTTCAACACGCGCGAGTTCTTGCACGGCGCCACGGCGGCCAGGCTCCTCGCGATCAAGCGCGGCTTTCTCCTCCTCGCCTTCGTGATACCGGCGGCGCTTCTCGCGGCCGGCGCGGTGCTCGGGGTCACCGCGCTCTTCGCGGTCGCCTTTCTGGTGCAGTACGCGGGTCTGGTGGCCGAGCGCTGGTATTTCTTCGCGCAGGCCGATCACCCGCAGAACCTCTACTATCGGGCGATGGCGTAGCGGCGGCGATCGGGCCGGGACCGGTCGCCGGTTCGACCTCGGCGGGCGACTCGTCACGACGCCCAATGCACGCGCGTTCCCCTTCCTCCCATCTCGCGCTGACCCCCGAGCGTCCCGTTCGGTATGCGTCCCGAAATGGGGTCCAATCACCGCGCATCGAATATCGTCAATCCTCAATAGACGATATTGATACGGCAAGAAGGTCTTGACAAGCCCAGGTAAATCACTCATCGGCCTCGCCGGGTGATAGTGAATTGGAAATGCGATCAGCGTGAGCGGTGTCACCGCCGTTGACGCCAGGTAGCGCACGCCTGTGTTTCCGGATCTCTCGACGCTCCTGGTACTCGGTCATGGCGAGATCTGCCCGTTGTGGTGGCAATTTCAATGCACTCAT
>JADLEZ010000686.1 GCA_020845855.1 Burkholderiales bacterium | reverse complement strand
GCTCATGGTGATCACTCCCATCGTCCCTGCGCTGGTGAAAAAACCAGCAGGGTAGGCTGAACACCCGGGTCAATTTTCAGTCGGCACAACCCCCTTCAGTGGGTCAATTTTCGGTCGGCGTCAACACCGCGCTCTTTTCCGCCGCCGCCGCCCTGGTGGCACTGATGGCCGCCGCGCTTTCGATGCTGTGGTTCGGCCGGATCCTGAGCGCATTGCGTCATCAGGTTTGCAGACGAGGCTTCAGCCCCGCCTGCGATCCATCAGACGAAGTCGACACCCGGGGTCAGCGCGGCCCTTCCTTGATGCCGAGTTCCTGCCGCCAGACGTCGTCGCGGGGCATGCTGGGATTGTTCGGCCGGTCGTTGTAGTACTTCATCAGCGGCACATACAGTTTGTACAGCCGGCGCAGCTCGCCGATCGGCTCGTTGTGCTCGTCGGCACGCAGGTCGACCCACGCGTAGCTGCGCTGGTGATACACCAGCAGCGCTGCGGAATACTGGCCCGCCACCTGCCCACCGGCATCCCGCGCCGCTTCCAGCGCGCTCAGCACGCGGTCGGCCAGTTCCAGTTTCTCGGTCGCCTTGAACGTGTCCGCCATCGTGGCGCATACCTTGTCGTTGGCCAGCCGGTTGCCCGACGCCGCAAAGTTGTGTTCGGCGATATGCCCGGCCCAATGCTCGTTGTTGGTGCCGGAGTGCGCAGCCGAGCGGCCATCCTTGTCGACGACGGCGATCTGCCGCCATTCGATGCGATCGGGGCCGTCGCTCTCCATCAATTCCTTCAGCACCTTGGGCGCCGAATAGCCCTGTTCCAGCAGCTTCAATCCCAGCGGGCCGAGGCGCGGATCGCCGTTGGCCTGCACGATTAGCCCGCCGATGCCGGGACGGATGAAGGGACACTTGGCGCCGATGGCCATGGGGCGCGTGGCGATGGCCATACCGGTCATGCCGGTTCGCTCGCAGCGGCCGATGATCGAAAACGTCATGCAGGTTCTCCTGGTGAAAGGTGAGGTGGGTCAGGGTGCGGTGATGCCGGCCGTCTTGACGACCTTGGTCCACTTTTCGACGTCCCGCTTCAGGAACGCCTGGAAGTCTTCCGGTCCGAAGCCGTACACTTCGGCGCCGAAGCCCGTCATGCGGGCCTTGAGGTCCGCGGAGTCGAGTGCCTTCATCGTTTCCTGGTGCAGCTTGGCCACGATGGGCGCGGGTGTCCCTGCGGGGACCAGCACGCCGAACCACACGGAGGCTTCGTAGCCCGGCACGCCGGCCTCGGCAATCGTCGGGACCTCCGGCAACGCGGAAGACCGCTTGGCGGGCGTCACGCCCAGCGCGCGCAACTTGCCCGACTGGATGTGCGGCAGCAGCGTCGTGATGTTGTCGAAGGACATCTGCACCTGCCCCGCGAGCAGGTCGTTCAGCGCCGGTGCCGTGCCCTTGTACGGGATGTGCACGATGTCCACACCCGCCAGCGACTTGAACAACTCGCCCGACAGGTGTTGAGATGACCCATTGCCGGCCGACGCGAAATTGAGCTTGCCCGGGTTGGCCTTCGCGTAGGCGATCAGTTCCTTCACGTCCTTCACCGGCAACGACGGATGCACGACCAGCACGTTGGGCACGACCGCCACCAGCGTGACCGGGATGAAGTCGCGCTCGGGGTTGTACGGCAGTTGCGGATACATGCTGGGCGCGATCGCATGGGTGGGCGAGCTGCCCATCACGATCGTGTAGCCATCGCCCGGCGCCTTGGCGGCGAGATCGGTACCGAGCGTGCCGGCGGCGCCGGGCTTGTTGTCGACGACGACGGTCTGGCCCATCGACTCCGTGAACTTCTGCGCGATCGCGCGCGAGAAGATGTCGTTCGACCCCCCCGGCGGCCAGGGACTGATCCAGCGGATCGGATGGGTCGGGTAGGTTTGCGCAGAGGCCGGCGCCATCACCAGCAATGACGACCATGCCAGGACCAGCAGCTTCAATGCATGCACGGCAGACTCCTTTTCAGCGACGCGTGGATGACCGGGACGGGGCAGCCGCACCTTCGGGCGCACTGGCGGAGCCGGCGCGCGGGTAGAGGGTGGCGGTATAGCGGTAATGGGACGGGTGGTAATGCGCGTCGAACATCTCGATCGGCTGGCCATCGGCGTCGTAGTACGCGCGGATGGCGCGCAGTACCGGGGTGCCGGATTTCAGTTTCAGCCGTTTGGCGATGTTGCCGGTGACGACCGCGGGAACCATGACCTGCTCGGCATGGTGCGCCTGCACGCGTGCTTGCCGTTCAACGTGCTTGATGGGCGGCAACGGGCCTTCGAGGCCCGCCGCGTCGATGTACCGCGCGATCGCCGGCGGATAGTACAGGCGCAGGTGGACCAACGGCGCGTCGTCGGCCATGTAGTTCACGCCTTCGAAGAGCTGCAGGCGGACATGGTCGGGTATCCGCACATGCTCCAGCAATTCGGCGGGCGGGCGCACGGTGGCCTGCCGCATCACCGCCAGCCGGTTGATGGACAGGACTTCGTCGATGTAGCCCGTCAGCGTGACCTGCTTGCCGCTGCGCTCGGGGCCGGTGGCGAATGTGCCCACTCCGCGCCGCCGCACCACCAGATGGCGTTCCTCCAGTTCATCGAGCGCCTTGCGCACCGTGATGCGGCTGACGCCGTACTGCGCGCACAGGGCTTCCTCGGTCGGGACCGCGGCACCGGCCGAGATGGTGCCGCGGAGGATGGCCTGCGCCAGGTCGTTGGATACCTGGCGATAGAGCGGGACGAGCGTCGTTGCGGTGCGGGTGGTGAACACCGGCGATGTCCAAGTTGTTATGACAACATAACATCATGATCGGACGCTTCCGGCGACCTGTCAAGGCGTGCATTGCGACCCTGACCCCGTTGTTGCGGCGGCGTGTCAAGGCCGCGGGAAATCCACCACCTTCGCGGCCTCGCGCTCGCATGCGTCGGCATCCAACAGGTCCCGGGCCTGGGCTTTCGTCATCAGCGGATGGTGCCGGCGCGCGGCCAGCCGGTCGTGCAGGTCCCAGCAACTGGCCTCGCCTGTCACCCACGCGTCCGTGTCCACCTGGCGCAGGTCGAAGGCGCTGGAATAGCTGCGCAGGGTCTTGCGGCCGTCGGCATCGCGGAACTCGTGCAGGTAGGACATCGCGAGTTCGCGCAGGCTGCGATACACGGGATCGCGGAAGCGCAGCACGGCATGGTTGGACTTGGAAACGGCACCCCAGTGCCGGCCGCGGCGGAACGGTGCCACCACATGCGGATACCTGGCTTGGAAAAAGCGTTGGACGTCTGGAAACACCAATGCTATCGATCCTTGGCCGACTCCCCCTTATTCAATGACTTGGCTGCGACACTTCGACTCGAATCGGCTTATGTAAGTGCCATTCCGGTTAAGAGTGTTTCCCGGCGAAAGATTCAGGCAGCGCAATCGTTGGGGGCGAACCCCTGGACGATCTTCCGCCGGGTAGTTTTCCCTGCCAGCCTCCCAGGGATTTTCACCGCGATTCGTGTATGCATTGGTATTGGCGTTACCATGCTGGTGGGTGCGGAAATGATCGCAACCAGTAACGGAATCGCGTGGATGGCCTTGAGCGCCGCGGACTTCCTCTTGACCGAAACTGTTCTTGTCGCCGTGCTCATCATGGCCGCCCTAGGTTACAGCCTAGACTTGCTTGCGCGACTCGCAGAGCGGCGGATTGTGCACTGGAGTGGGCGCGAGGGTTAAGGAACAGCTGGCCCGAGGCGACACCCTTCGCTGCGCGAGCGAGTGCATCCAGCCCGAAGGGCGGATCTTCGATTTCCAGGTCGCTCGTCATGTGCGGTTAAACGTGCAGACGCGGGTCGGCGTGGTGCGGCTCATCGACTACCGCGCCGCCGACATCGGTGCTTAGGGGTCTACCGGCACTCAGTGAACCGAAGAAGCGCAACCGCTCGGTTGCGTAACGGTGGCCCATCAGCGGGCGCTGCGCGCCCGCGCCGTGCGAGCGTTGCGTCGACGCACGGCCACGCCGTAGAGCACCACATCGGCGTATTCACGCGCGATGTCGCGCGCGCGCTGCGGCCCGTCAGGCCGGTACCAGCGCGCTAACCAGTACACCGACGCCAACACGGCGCGCACAACCGAGTTCGGGCGTTCGGCGTTGAATACGCCCGTATTGACACCATCGCGGATGATGCCCTGGATTGTATTCTCGTAGTTCACGCGCCACTCGATCGCCGGGTCGCGCAGTGTAGGCTCGGTGAGGTTGTTGAAGCGCGTTAGCAGTACCTGGAACCAGGTGCGGTGCTGCTCGAAATAGTCGGCCTGCGCCTCCAGGAAAGCCACGAGCCTTTGGCCGGGATCGGCCACTCCGGCGATCGCGGCATCGACGAACGCATTGAGGTCCCGAATCGTGCCCAGGACGATCAGGCCGAGGATGTCTTCTTTGCGCCTGAAGTAGTGGTAGAGCGTGGCCTTCGACAGGCCGACCGCCCCCGCAATGTCAGTCATCGATACCGCGTCGAAGTCGTGCACGGCGAACAGCGCCGCCGCGACGTCGAGGATCTCCTCCCTGCGCGGTGTGCGGTGCACGGTTCCCGAAGTTCGGCGGGCGCGAACGCGCCGTGCTGCCATGGTGCTCAGTCGCTTCCGCGCACACCGGCCGCGTCGGCGGGCACGGTGTCGTGGGCCCTGCATTTGACCAGCCGCAGCGGGTTGTACGTCAGCACCAGTTCACCATGCTGGTTGACCACCTCGTTGCGCGTGCGCACCAGGCCTCGGCTCCCGGCGGAGGCGAGTCGCCGCTCAATCACCTCGCCGCGCACGTAGATCGTATCGCCCACCTGGGTGGGCTTGTGAATGTCGACCTCGGTCTGTAGGAAGGCGAGGCCGGTGAACTGCATGCTGGGCATCACCAGGCCCTCGGCGAACGTGAACACGAGAGCACCCGGCACCACGCGGCCGCGCAGCGCACGCCCGTGCGTGTCGTGCGTGTTCACGAACACCTCCTCGGTGAACCAGATTAGGTTGACGAAGGTGACGAGATCCGTCTCGGTGATCGTGCGTCCCATCGTGCGGAAGCGGAAGCCCTCGGCGAGGTCCTCGAACCAGAAGCCATGGCCGAGGAGGACGGGCTCGCGGTCGTCGTTGCGGTTGTCCATCAGCGTCCTTTCCAGACTGGCGGGCGGCGCTCTGCGAAGGCCCGCGGACCTTCCCTGGCGTCATCACTCGCGTAGACCTCACGGTGCACGTTCTTGGAGGCGGTGAAGCCCGCCTCAGCGCCCAGTGCCGCACCGAGGCGCAGGCCCTCCTTGCCGGCACGCACCGACAACGGTGCGTTGCGCGCGATGGCCGTCGCAAGGGTCCGCGCTCGCTCGCGCACGGCGTCGGCGGTCGGCTCGACGTAGTTGACGAAGCCCACCGCGTGCAACCGCTCGACCGGGATCATCTCGGCGGTGAGCACGAGCTCGAGGAGCAGCGCCTGCGGCATCATCCACAGCATGGGCACTGCCCACGGTGTGCCTCGACCCACCCGCGCTTCGGTGATGCCCGCCCGCGTGCCGGCGAGGCCGACGCGCAGGTCGGCATTGGCGGCCAGCACCATCCCAGCTGCTGTGAAGTGGCCGTTGAGCGCCGCGACGATCGGCTTGCGCACCTTGCGCATGCGCTCGTGGAAAGGATCGCGTAGCGCGTCGAGGATATCTATCCCGCGGTCGGTGCGCACCGCTGCCGCCTCGGTGAGGTCCATGCCAGCGCAGAACACGCCACAGTCTGCTGCGGTGACGATCGCCGCGTGAATGGCGTCGTCTGCGTCGATGCGTTCCCACAGGTCGAACAGCGTCTCGGACATGGCTATCGACAGGGCGTTACGCCGTGCCGGCCGGTCGAGCGTCACGGAGGCGACGCCATTGGCGACGTCGAAGCGGATCTCGGCGCTCATGCCAGCGACAACCGCAGGATGGCGTTACCCAGCGCCTTGGCGGTCTGGTCGAAGCGCAGGGTCCGCGTCGCCCCGCCGCCCAAGCCGCGCTCGAGCAGCACGAGGCAGCCGTCGATGTTGGGCATAGGGTACACATGAACCGGCCCGCGCAGCCAGTCGCCGAACAGCTCGGCGATGCGCGTGGGTTCGAGCGTACGTAGCAGTACGGCGTAATCCTCAGGGCGCCGCGCGAGCACGCCGATGGAGACGTTGTCACCCTTGTCGCCGGAGCGAACGTCGGCGATGTCGGCGAGGATGGCGGCGGCGTTCATGCGGTGATCATCTCCAGAACGTGCGGCACAAGCTCACGCGGCACGAACGTGGGCCACAGCGACACGACGGGCCGTGCCTTCATGGGCACCCCGAACGACGTACCACCTGGGCCCATGATCCAAAGCTGCGAGCAGGCGCGGCGTACCTTCTCCGCCTCCTCGCGGGAGCGGGTGTGCACTGCGACGCGCAGGCCTACTTCGTTGAGGTCGTCGGTGTCGCGCAGGGGCGCGGCAGGGCCATGAAGGGCGTTGACGCCGACGTAGGAGAATTCGATCTCGTCGGCGGCCAGGCCGAGGCGCTCGAAGCGCTCTGTGAGCGTCGCGCGGGCCTTCTGCGCCCGCGCGAACGCGCGCGGCCAAGGAAACATCAACAGGCCCTCGCCGATCCAACCATCGCTGTAGCCTATCAGTACTTTGAGGTCGGCGGGCCGCGGCGCGCCGCGCACGCGACTCACCCGGACGCGATCCGGCGCTTCCTCGGTGAGTGCAAGTGACGTAAAGTCCACTACGCCGTCTGGGACAACGTACGCGCGCGGATCACCGATCTCGTAGACGATGTGCTCCTTGACCGTAAATGCGTCCACCCGGCCGCCGGTGCCCGGCAGCTTGGTGACCACGAACTCGCCGTCGCTGCCGAATTCGACCAGCGGGAAGCCTACCCGGCCCATCGCCGGCATGGTGTCGAAGCGCGACGACATCCCACCGGTGCAGCCCGCCGCGCACTCGACGATGTGGCCGGCCGCGATGGCCGCCGCCATCCGGTCCGCGTCGCCATGACCGATCCCAAGCGCGTGCATGAGCGGACCCACGAATACGGCGCTGTCGGCGACGCGGCCGGTGAGGACGATCTGCGCCTTCTCCTCCAGTGCGCCGACGATGCCATCGCTGCCCAGGTACGCGTTGGCGCACACGATGCGCTCGCGAACGGCGGCAAGCGGGGCGCCGGTATTCGCGTTGGCCAGCCTGACCCCCGCCTGCTGTAGCTCGTCGAGACGAGGCAAGAGGTCGTCGCCCGTGACCACGCCGATTCGCACGCCGGCCAAGCCGCGTTCACGCAGGTTGGCCGCGACGGCGCGCGCACCGGCCGGCGGATTCACGCCGCCACCATTGGACACTAGCACTGTGCCGCGCTCGCGCGCGGTGCCGGCCATGTCAGTCATGAAAGCGACAGCGTCTTCGACGTAGCCCGCTTCGGGGTTGCGGGCGCGCTGGCGCTGGAGCAGCGCCATCGTGAGCTCGGCCAGAAAGTCGAACGCGAGGTAATCGAGCTCGCCGCGACGGAGGAGTTCGTCGGCGGGGTCGAAGGCGTCGCCCCAGAAGCCGCTGCCGCAGCCGATGCGGACAGTCTCCTGAATGGAATTGCCAGAGGTGTTCATCGGATACCCCATCATTCGGCGGCCACTGCGCCGTCGAGCGCCATGCCGCGGTAGAGGAAGCTGCCTTCGCCCAGCGCCACCACTTCGTTCGCGTTGTTGCGTACCTCGACGGTGGCGAAGTAGACGCGCCGGCCACGTCGACGCAGGTTGCCGCGTGCGGTGAGCGCGCCTTCGCGCGCGGTGCCGAGGAAGCTCGTGGTCAGTGACAGCGTGTAGGCGCGGCGGTGATGGACGCCGTCGCTGCCGAAGCAGCCGGAAAGGCCACCCGCGGCGTCGATCAGCACCGAATAGATTCCGCCGTGGACGACGCTTGAGCGGTTGAGATGGTGTGCCGTGATCGGCATCATGATTACCGCGTGTTCGGGACCCCAGTCGACAAGCCCGGCGCCGATGAAGCGGAGAAAGGGGATCTCGTGGTCGAATGGCATCGGGACGTCGGCCGCAGCGGTACTCATTGCTCGGCCTCCATGGCGCGAATCATGCCGCGCGCAATGACGAGCTGCTGGATTTGCGAGGTGCCCTCGTAGATGCGAAACAGCCGCACGTCGCGATAGAACCGTTCAATGCCGGAATCGGCAACGTAGCCGGCCCCGCCGAACACCTGTACGGCGCGGTCGGCGACGCGGCCGCACATCTCCGAGCAGAAGAGTTTGCAGCACGATGCGTCCACGGCAACTTGCTCGCCGGTGTCGCGCCGGCGCGCCGTTGCAAGGACCATGCTGCGGGCGGCGAGGCATTCGGCCTGCGAATCGGCCAGAAGTGCCTGCACGAGCTGGAACTCAGCGACGCGCTCTCCGAACTGGCGCCGCTCCAGCGCGTAGACGAGCGCATCGTTGAGCATGCGCTCGGCCACTGCCGTGCACAGCGCCGCGATGTGCAGTCGGCCCTTGTCGAGCACGCGCATCGCGATGCGAAACCCCTCGCCCTCGTCGCCGAGCCGGTTCGTGGCGGGCACGCGGCAGGCGTCCAGGATCACGTCGGCGGTATGCGCGCCGCGCTGACCCATTTTGCGGTCCGCCGCGCCCACTGACAGACCGGGCGTGCCGGCCTCGACCAAGAAGGCGCTGATGCCGCCAGCGCCCTTGCCGCCGGTGCGCGCCATGACCGTAAACAGTCCGGCCTCGGGCGCGTTCGTGATGAAACGCTTGGTGCCGGTCAGCACGTAGTGCTCTCCGTCGCGCTGTGCACGCGTGCCCAACGCCGCTGCGTCGGAGCCGGCGCCAGGCTCGGTGAGCGCAAACGAGGCGATCACCTCGCCGGAGGCGAGCAGCGGCAACCACGCGGCCTTCTGCTGCGCCGTGCCGGCCATGACCAGACCCTGCGAGCCGATGCCGACATTAGTGCCGAAGATGGAGCGGAACGCTGGCGAGGTGCGGCCGAGTTCGAGCACGGCGAGTACCTCTTCCTCCATGGTGAGGCCGAGGCCGCCATACTCCTCGGGAATCGATAGCCCAAACAGGCCGAGTGCGCGCATCTCGGCAAGCACGTCGGTCGGCACCTCGTCGTTGTCTGAAAGCGCTTGCTCGTGCGGTACTAGGCGCTCGCGCACGAAGCGGCGCAAGGTGTCCTGCAACGCTGCAAAGGATTCTGGATCGCGGATCATAAGCGCATGTACCGACCGAACGGTTGGGAAATGATCGCATCGCCGCGCGGCCGCGTCAACGCGGTTAGCTCATGGGGTCAACACAATTTGCAGAACGCCAGAGGTAGTGTGTGCGGCGCGCATTGACACTGGTCGCGGAATGCGTACTATCGCGAATACCGACCGATCGGTCGGGATCTGGCGCGGAAGACGCGCCGCGCCCACATCAAAGGAGGAGCACTGCAATGCGCAATCCCTTTACGTCCCGCCGTGCTGCGCGCCTTGCGCTGTGCGCCGTCTCAGTCGCTATGGCTGTCGCCGCGCATGGGGCGCCCAAGGGCACCATTGTGCTGGGTTCGACCAATGCCACGTCCAGCCACTACACCGTCTCGGCGGCGATGGTGAAGGCGATCAAGGCTGGCATCCCCGCGGCCAATGTGTCACAGATCGAAACCGGCGCAAGCGTCGACAACGTGCGCCGTCTGGTGAAGGGCGAGATCGACCTCGGCCTCATCGCGACCGACACCGGTATCCAGGCGCTGACGGGTAGTGGGCCGTTCGCCGGTGGAAAAGCGGTTGATGATCTTGTCGCGCTTTACGCCTACGACGTGTCGGTACTAAATGTCGCGGTCAGCCAGGATTCGAAGGTCGCCTCGCTCAAAGACCTGCAGGGCAAGAAATTCAACCCCGGGATCCGCGGTAGTGGCGCCGAGCTTCTGACCCGCGAGGTGTTCAAGACGCTCGGTATCGAGCCCAATTTCGTGCCCGGCACCGTGAAGGACGCTGCGGAGGGTATCCAGAACCGCCAAATCGTGGGTTACTCCAAGTACGGTCCGGGCCGCGGCATCGACGCCACGCTGCGGGAACTCATTGTGACCACACCGATGCGACTACTGAGCTTCGATGCCGACCAGCAGCAGAAGGTGCTAGGCGCGGTCAAGGGTGTCAACTTCGCGCAGATCCCCAATGTGATGGACGGTGCGCCGGCGGTCACCACACCCGCGGTGCTGATCGTGTACGGCACGCGACAGGCGCTGATGGATGACGAAACCGCCTACGCCATCGCCAAGTCCATTTACGATCACCGGCAATACCTGATCGATGCCTGGCCGCACCTCAAGGACTTCGACTTCAAAGCGCAGGCGCTGGCCGCCGAGAAGGTGGGCATCAAGCTCCACCCGGGTGCGAAGAAGTTCTGGGAATCGGTGAAGTGAATGCGGGTCCGCATGCACCATCCATAGCCGCGTCCCGCGCCGGGAGGCTAGCGCTGGGCATCGCGTGTGCCGCATTCTCCCTGTTTCACCTCTGGACCGCTGTTCGGGGGCCGTTCGACCCGCTGGTGCAGCGTGGGGTGTTCATCGGCGGGGCGGTGATGCTGGCCTTTTGGGTGCAGGCGCTTTCCGCGCGCACCGTAGCGCTGCGCATCGGTTGCGTGTTTTTCGCGCTGGTGGGCCTGTACGGCGGCGTACACGCGATCGCAAACCACGCACGCTTCATGGACGTGATGAACGACATGCTGCCGCTCGATATGTGGGTGGCGCTGGTGTTTTTCATCGCCATCCTTGTGGCCACGCAGCGGCTGCTCGGCTGGGCCCTGCCAGTGCTGGCGGTCATCGCGGTCGCCTACTACGTATTCGGACATTCGCTCATCAGCGGGCTGTGGCAGCCGCCGCCCACCTCACTCGACACGATTGTCAGCACGCTCTACGCATCCACCTCCGGGGTGTTCGGTTTCATGGCCGACATCGGCACGAGCGTTATCGCCGTGTACGTGATCTTCGGTGCGCTGCTCATGGCCACCGGGGCAGGTGAAGTGTTCGTGCAGGTTGCGCAGATCGTGGCTGGACGGGGTCACGGCGGGCCGGCCAAGGTGGCCGTCGTGACGTCGGCGCTGTTCGGCACGGTGTCGGGTTCGGCGGTGGCCAACGTCATGGCAGTAGGCTCGCTTACCATTCCCACCATGGAACGCGCGGGTTATCCCAAGGCACTCGCGGCGGGCATCGAGGCCAGCGCATCGGCGGGCGGCCAGATCATGCCGCCGATCATGGGTGCTGGCGCGTTCCTCATGGCGGAGCTCCTCAACATTCCGTACCTGACCATCGCCAAGTCGGCGACGCTGCCGGCCATCCTGTACTTCCTCGTCATCTTCGTGAGCGTCGATCTGTACGCACGGCGTCATCGCCTCGGTCGGGACGGTGCCAGCGTGCGCGTGCGCCTCGAGATCGACAAGGCGATCCCGCTCGTGGTATCGGTGGTCACCCTGATCGGGATGCTGGTTGCCAACTACACGCCCACCTATGCGGGTGCGATGGCCACGGGCGCATTGCTTGTCGCCAGCGCGGCGCTGCGCATCGGGACCGCGCTCTTCGGCCACACGCGCGATGGGCTCACACTGCGCACGCGCACTTTCCTCTACAGCGTCGGGCACGGACTCGCCGACGGCGGCAAGGGGCTGATCATGATCGCCGTGCTGCTGGGATGCGCGGGCATCCTCGCCGCGGTGTTAAGTGCCTCCGGGTTGGGCTCGAAGGTGTCGAGCGAGCTGATCGGCATCGCCGGCAACAACTTGCTCGCCGCGTTGGTGCTTGCCGCGGTACTGTGCATCCTGCTCGGTATGGACGTGCCCACGACGGCCTCGTACGTGCTGACCGCCGCGGTCGCCGCACCGGTTCTCACTAAGCTCGGGCTACCGCCTCTGACGGCGCACCTGTTCATTTTCTATTTCGCGATCCTGTCGGCGATCACGCCGCCGGTGTGCGCTAGCGTCTACGCAGCGGCTGCGATCGCCGGCGAGCGCTTCTGGTCAGTCGCGCGTTACGCAATGCTCATGGCCGGCGCGGTGTACGTGATCCCGTTCATGCTAGTTTACCGCGGCGGCCTGCTTCTGCAGGGCTCGCTTACCACTATCGCCTACGATGCGATGATTACCGGCGTAGCAATCGTCGCGATGTGCGGTGCGATGATCGGTTACCTTGCCGGCATCGTGCCTTGGTTCGCGCGCATCGGCCTGTTCGCGGCCAGCGTGTTGTTCTTCGTGCCCGGCATGCAGTACGACATCAGCGGTGCCATCCTGCTCGGCGCCATCCTGCTCATGCAGGTGATCCGCGCACGCCGCACGGTGGTCGTCGCGGCCGCTCCTGGAGTCCGTAACCATGGTTGACGCTCCTTATGGCGAGCTCGTGGTCGGGGCGCGCCGGCGTTCGCGAGGACGCACTATCACCGAGACCGACGTCGTGAGCTTCTGCATGCTTACGGGCAACTGGCTCGAATTGCATTCCAATGTCGAATACGCCAAGCACACACTCTACGGTCAGCGGCTCGTACAGGGCAGCCTTGTGTTCTCCATCGTCAATGCTCTGATCGGCTTCGATCCCGAACTGATCGAGGCATTCTACGGCGCGGACCGGCTGCGCTTCACGAAGCCCACCTTCATCGGCGACACTCTGCACGCGGAGAGCGAGATTGCCGCCCTGCGTGACAAGGGCGGGCGGCACGGCGTGGTCACGCTCGACTTGCGGGGCGTCAACCAGCGTGGTGAGGTGGTTATGACGTGCGAGTTCAGTCTGCTGGTGCGCCGCCAGAGACTACTGGTGTCGGCAACGGTCTGACGGAACAAGGACAAGATGAATTTCCTGAGTGAAGAGCAGCGGATGTGGAAGGAGCAGGTCGACCGACTTATGGAGCGGGAGATCGGCCGCGAGTACATCCGTCAATGCGACGTAAGCCGCGAATATCCTTACAAGGGTTACGAGGTAATCGCTCGCCAGGAGTGGCTTCGGCTGCTCATCCCGGAGGATCACGGCGGGATGGGCGGCACCATCTTCGACTACGCGCTGCTGTGTGAGGGATTAGCCCGCTACAGCTTCGATTTCGCCACCGCGTTCATGGTGTCGACCTTCACGGCGATGAACATCGTCAAGTTCGGCAGCGCGGCGCAGAAGGAGCGCTACCTCGAACCGTTCATGCGCGGCGACATCCGATTCTCGATCTCGATTTCCGAGCCGCATGCGGGGTCCGACGCCGCCAGCACCCGCACCCGCGGCATCGCCGATGGCCAGGGATTCCTGCTCCGGGGACAGAAGCTGTGGTGCAGCGGCGCGTCGGCACGGAACGTGGTCATCGCCATGCTGGTGCGCACCGACACCGGGGCGAAGAAACACCACGGGCTCTCTGTGTTCCTGGTGCCCAATGACACTCCGGGGCTGGACATACGCCGCCTGCCCACGATGGCGCGGCGCGCCACCGGCACCACCGAGATCTTCGTCGACGACGCACGGGTCACGCGCGACCAGCTCCTAGGGGAACTCGGCAAGGGCTGGGAGATCATCACCGATCACCTCGAGCTCGAGCGCATCGCGGTGTCGGCGGGCTACGTCGGCAACGCGCAGCAGGCGGTGGACGACGCGCTGCGCTACGCGCACGAGCGCATCCAGTTCGACAAGCCGATCTTCGATTTTCAGGTGATCCGCCACATGCTGGCGGACATGCAAACGAAGGTCGACGCCGCGCGCCTGCTGGTGTACCGCGCCGCCGACATGGCCTCGCGCGGCCTGGCGTGCAGTCGCGAGGTGAGCATGGGCAAGCTGTTCGCCTCGGAGACGCTGCAGGAGGTTACCCGTTGCGGCATGCAGATCATGGGCGGCCACGGCATGCTGCCCGAGTCGGACATGGAACGCTACTTCCGCGAAGGCATGCAGTCGACCATCGGCGCAGGCACCTCTCAGATCCAGCGCACGATCATCGCCAAGTCGATGCGGGCGGCCTGACATGGCCGGGCACCTGACCGGCGTGCGCGTGCTTGATTTGTCCCGCGTACTCGCGGGCCCATGGGCCGCGCAGATCCTCGCCGACTACGGCGCCGACGTGATCAAGGTCGAGCGGCCCCAGGGCGGCGACGACACCCGCAAATTCGGGCCACCGTGGATCCACGACCGCGACAGCGGCGAGATCGTCGATGCCGCCTACTACGCATCATGCAACCGGGGCAAGCGCTCGGTCGCGATTGATATTGCGAGGACCGAGGGGCAGGCAATCGTACGGCGCCTGGCCGGACAGTCGGATATCGTGCTCGAGAACTACAAGGTGGGCGCCCTTGCGAAGTATGGCCTGGACTATTCCAGCCTGCGCAGCGTCAACCCGCGCATCATCTATTGCTCGATCACCGGTTTCGGCCAGACCGGACCGTATCGAAACCGACCCGGTTACGACTTCCTGATCCAAGGTATGGGGGGGCTCATGAGCGTGACCGGCGAGCGCGACGACCGGCCCGGCGGCGGGCCCCAGCGCGCGGGAGTCGCGCTCGCGGACATCCTCACGGGCATGTACGCGACGAGCGCGGTGCTGGCCGCGTTGTACCGACGCGAGAACACGGGGCAGGGCGAGTACATCGATCTCGCGCTGCTCGACGCGCAGGTCGCCACGCTCGCCAACCAAGGCATGAACTACCTCATCGGCGGTAGCGCACCTCGGCGGATGGGCAACGGCCATCCCAACATCGTACCGTACCAGGCGTTCGCCACTGCGGACAGCCACATCATTCTCGCTGTGGGTAACGACGAACAGTTCGTGCGCTTTTGCGGCGTGGCCGGCTGTCCCGAGCTCGCCATCGATTCGCGCTACACCACGATCGCCACGCGCAACGCTCACCGCGACGAGCTCCTTGGGCGGCTGGAGCAGATCATTCGGCAGCGCACCTCGGGCGACTGGATTGAAGCACTCGAGAAGGCCAACGTACCGTGCGGCCCGATCAATACCATCGACAAGGTATTTGATGACCCACAGGTGCGTGCGCGTGGCATGCGACTCGACCTGCCGCATCCACGAGCCGGCTTGCTGCCGTCGATCGCCAACCCAGTGCGCTTCGCGAGCGCCCCGATCGAATACACGCACGCGCCGCCCACGCTCGGCCAGCACACTGACGAAGTGCTTGGTGAACTTGCTGAACTGGACGCTGCGCAGCTCGCGAAGCTGCGCGAAGATGGGGTGATTGGATGAGTGGGGTCGGCATTGCGCGCGACGATCGCGCCTGTGCCGCGCATGGTGCCACGGAAGGCCTGTTCACCCCGCTGCGCCTGCGCGACGTCGTGCTGCGCAATCGGGTCGTGGTGTCGCCGATGCAGATGTATTCGGCAAGTGGTGACGGACTGGTGGGCGACTGGCACCTCGTGCACCTGGGCCGCTTCGCCCTCGGCGGCGCGGGGCTCGTGGTCATCGAGGCGACAGCGGTGAGTCCCGAGGGCCGCAGTACGCTGCACGACAACGGCCTCTGGAACGATGCCCACGCCGACGCGCTGCGCCGCATCACGGATTTTCTGCGGGCCAATGGCGCCGCATCGGCTATCCAGCTCCAGCACGCTGGGTTCAAAGCGTCGTCGCAGGCGCCTTGGGACGGCTTCGGCCCCCTCTTGGAGGCCGACGCGAAGCGCGGCGAGCGCCCGTGGCAGGCACTCGGCCCGACCACGCGCGGCTGGAGCGCGTCGCGCCCGGCCGTCCGCGCCATCGGCGAGCGCGAGCGGTCGCACTTGCTCGGATGCTACCGCCACGCGTCCCGGCTGGCGGTGCGGGCCGGGTTCGATGCTATCGAGCTGCACGCTGCACACGGCTATCTGCTGCACTCGTTCCTGTCACCGTTGTCCAACACGCGCGACGACGCCTGGGGCGGCGACTTCGACCGCCGCATGCGCCTTCCGCTCGAGATCGTGCGCACGGTGCGCGACGAGTGGCCTGCGGGCCGGCCGCTGCTCGTGCGACTGTCGAGTGTTGACGGCGTGGACATCGGATGGACACTCGACGACTCGATCGCGTTTGCGCGCCGACTGAAGGCCGAGGGTGTGGACGTGATCGACTGCTCCTCTGGCGGCATGAACCTGCCCACCAAGGCCCAGCTCGTGCCGCGGGCGCCGGGCTTCCAGGTGCCTTTCGCGCACGCGATTCGCCAGCATGCCGGCGTGCGCACCATGGCGGTCGGGCTGGTGCGCACGCCGGAGCAGGCCAACGCCATCGTGGCCGGCGGCGCGGCCGATCTGGTCGCGCTCGCCCGCGAGCATCTGTGGAATCCCAACTGGGCCGTACAGGCGGCGCAGGCACTGGGCAGCGACCCGGAGTGGAGGCTGTGGCCACGCGCCTTTGGCTGGTGGCTCGCGCGCCGGGAGCGCGCGCGAGGCTGAGCTACCCGACGGTGCGCAAGGCGGTGGACCTCTTCGTCGAGGGTGGCTGGCCGGCGATGCAGCCTGCTGCGCAGGTCCGCGGGGCGGGGCACGGCGCGTTGCTCAGCGCTGACCAGGAGGCGCGGGCGCAACGCACGATCTACGACAGGCGCCCCGAGCAATTGAAGACGGAGTTTGCGCTGTCGCCGCGGCGCGGTGATGCAGTGCATCGAGCAGGAATCCGGCGCGCAGATGTCGATTCGCGCTCCGGGGCGAGTACCTACGCCGGTGAGGCTTCACGCCGCAAAAGCCTGCGCATTTCGCGCGATGCCGGACGGCTGGCGGCAATCATCCAAGTCTTTGAGGGTTCCCATGTTCGAAGCATTCATCTGCGATGCCATTCGCACGCCCTTTGGGCGCTATGGCGGTGCGCTCTCGAACGTCCGCACCGACGACCTTGGGGCGATCCCCATCGCCGCGCTCCTTGCGCGTAATCCGGGACTCGACGCCACGGCGGTGGACGACGTGATCCTCGGCTGCGTCAACCAGGCCGGTGAGGACAACCGGAATGTGGGCCGCGTGGCGCTGTTGCTCGCGGGGCTACCTCCCGAGATTCCCGGCGCCACGATCAATCGCTTGTGCGGCTCGGGTCTCGATGCCGTCGCCATCGCGGCACGGGCGATCAAATCGAGCGAGGCCGATCTCGTGATTGCCGGTGGTGTGGAGAGCATGACCCGCGC
>JADLEZ010000685.1 GCA_020845855.1 Burkholderiales bacterium | reverse complement strand
GCGCGAGTGGATCGAAGTCTCGCGCGAAAGGCATGCGAGCGAGGCCGGCCTCGCGTTCGACTACGTCACCTACGAGCGCAGGCGCGCGGCGCCGGAGTGAGATAATGGCGGCGGGCGCCGTCGCGCGCCCCATGCCCTCCCCGCCGGGATGGCGGAACTGGTAGACGCAGCGGACTCAAAATCCGCCGGTAGCGATACCGTGAGGGTTCGAGTCCCTCTCCCGGCACCAGCTAGACCTTCGCCGGCTTTCGTTCAAACCCGCGAAAGACCGCGAACTACATCCATCACCTATAAGAAAGCGTCCTGCCGGCATTCGCCCACGTTCGTCGGCGCGCGTGGACAGCCGGGGGCAAGCGGGGGCAACATTGGGGGCGCCTGCCCCCAATTGGAGATAGTTGCCCCCATGCCACTGACCGACCGCGCCGTCCGCAACGCCAAGCCTGACAAGCGTGCAAAACGAATGTGGGACGGCGGCGGGATGTACCTTGAAATCTCGCCGGCCGGCGGCAAGTGGTGGCGGTTGAAGTACCGCATCGACGGCAAGGAGAAGCGCCTCTCGCTCGGCGTGTTCCCCGACGTATCGCTCGCCGCCGCGCGCGAGCGTCGCGAGGCCGCGAGAAAGCTGATCGCTGCGGGCATCGACCCGTCCGCGCAGCGCAAGGCCGATAAGCACGAAGCACTCGTTCGCGACGCCGGCAGCTTCGAGCACATTGCACGGGAGTGGCACGGCAAGCGATCCGCGATCTGGAAGCCCGAGCACGCGGCGACTGTACTGCGTCGGCTCGAAGTCAACCTATTCCCCGACCTAGGTGCGCTCCCGGTTGCCGAGATCACGGCGCCGCAACTCCTCGCAGCGGCGCGCAAGGTTGAGGGCCGAGGGGCGCATCACCTCGCGCACCGGATCGTCAGCATCGCCGGGCAGGTGTTCCGCTACGCCATCGCCACAGGCCGCTGTGAGCGCGATGCGTCCAGCGATCTGCGCGGCGCGCTCACGCCGCACAAGGCAGTCAATCAGCCGGCGATCAAGCCCCACGAGTTGCCCGCGCTTCTCGCGGCCATCGATGGCTACCCAAGCATCGGCGAACGCCAGACCGCGCTCGCACTGCGACTGTTGTGCCTAACGTTCGTCCGCACGTCGGAACTGATCGGCGCCGAATGGACCGAGTTCCGCGACTTGGATGGCAAGGCCCCGACGTGGGAAGTGCCGGCCAAGCGCATGAAGATGAAGCAGGAGCACATCGTCCCGCTTGCCCGGCAAGCCGTGGAAATCCTCCGCGAGCTGCGCACGAACGGTGGCGACAGCCGCTACGTCCTACCGGGCGTCAACCCGGACAAGTCGATTAGCAACAACACGCTCCTGTTCGCGCTCTACCGCCTCGGCTACAAGGGCAAGATGACCGGGCACGGATTCCGCGCGGTCGCGTCCTCGGCGCTGAACGAGGTCGGCTTCCGCGCCGACGTGATCGAGCGCCAGCTTGCGCACAAGGAGCCGAACAAGGTCCGCAGCGCCTACGACCGCGCCGAGCACCTGCCCGAGCGCCGGAAGATGATGCAGCAATGGGCCGACATGGTGGACGCGTACGCGCACGGCGGGAATGTCACGCCGATCAAGCGCCGCGCGTAGCGCGGGCGCGCGAGCCAACCATAGCCCTCGATAGGCGCCTCACGCGCCTTCCGGCTACGCTGACCTTCCAACGCGGAGGTCGCCGCGCCTGCATCGATCGCTGAGCCGGGCGGCGCGCGCGACGGGTGGCTGGCCATCCGCGCCACGGCACGCCGGCCTTCCCTTGTGGATAAACGGTCGCATCGGCAACGAGGCCACCGCGGCGCATGTGAACTCTACGGGGGTGCTTGACATGGTTTTGTCACTATGCATATCCTTGAGCCACAACTCGGACAACAACTATAAAAAGCCGCGCGAACCGCGCACCGCCTGAAAAGGACGGCGCGCGTCCGTAGCAACCATGAAGGGCCGCACTCGCGGCCCTTTTTGCATTTCAGATTTCCGAAACGGCTCGCCTCGGCGAGCCGTTTTCATTTCCGCGCATAGACCGCGTAGCGGCGGCGCGTTCATCAAGCGGGGGTTAGCACGGGAGAAAACCCCGATGTTCACCAGCAACCACGTAACTGAACGCCGCCCGCGTCGGGTGGCACCCGTCGATGTCATCGCCGAGGCGGGCGCGCTGCTCGCCGCCGGTGGCATGTTGCGCGCGGCGCACGTCGCCGCCTTGTGCGGCATGCCGCGGTCCTCGCTCGCGCGGGCGCTTGCCGCCGGCACGTTCCCCACGCCGGCGCTGCGCGGTCATCGCAAGAGCCTATGGCGTGCGGCAGACATTCGCGCGTATCTCGACCGGATGGGAGGCTGACATGGCTAATGCCATCTACACGCCCCGCCCGGCCGATCTGGCGGCGATCGAGCCGACGGGCACGCCGATCATCCGCACGACGCGCGGCGCGATCCCCGGCGGCGCGAAAGGCGCCGCGCGGTACGTCGGGCTTGGCGTGACGGCTTTCTACGACGCGATCTCGCGGGGCGTCCTGCCGCGCGCGACGAAGATCGGCCGGCGCAGCGTGTGGCAGTTTGATCATCTCGACGCCGCGATCGCGCGGCTCGCCATCGATGGAGATTCCCGATGAACATCAACGCCGAAGTTCTCGAACCCGCTCCTGCCGACGTGCTCGCTGGCAGCCCGGCGCGCAAGAAAGTCGCTCACATCCTCAACGACCTCACGCCGATCGAACAACGCGCGATGGCGCGGTACTGCGCGTGGCTCGCCGAACAGTTCGTCGATTCCGTGCCAGAAATCGACGTGGAGACCATCCGTGTCCTGATGGCCGACGGCAGCCGTGTGGACCTGGCCGAGTTGGACATTCAAGTGATCATCGCCGCGGTGGTCCAGTGGTTCACGCACGCGCGTTCGCGACGCGACCGCCAGCGCATGGGCCTAGAACTGCTCGCGGCGAAGGAAGCCGAGGCGTTGCCGCAGTCGTGGCGGTGATGCGCCTGGCTGAGCGCGCTGCACGCGCCGGACGAGAACAAAAGAACGCCCGGCCGACGAGGCCGGGCGCATAACCGAACTGACGATGGAATTTTCATATGATTACCCAAACCGTAGCTAGTGCCGAGTCCCGGCGCACGTACCGCATCGGTTCGCGGCCGCCGTCGTGGCGCGCCCTTCGCGTTTCATGTCCGAGACCGACGGCCCCCCGCCAGCCCGGCGTTTCGCCGGCCACCGACCTGCACACGCCGCAGAGCGGCTGCTGCGCCCCCAACACCCCGATCTACTCGGTCTCGTCGTCGACCGCCGCCCCGCCCGCTCAGGCGGGTCGGCGTGTCGACGGCGGCGCCGAAGTGATCCGCTTCACCGAATGGCCGAACGTCAAGATGACCGCCGGCACGACGCGCGAAATGCCGTGGACGGACTTCGTGGCGATGCTGAACTCCGTGCCTGTCATCGCCGAGAAGGTGCGCTGCGCGGTGGTCAAGCTGGCGACGTTCAACGGCCCGCGCTCAGACGCTGCGCTCGCAGAAGTGACCGGAGTCGAGCTCGACTTCGACGCTGGCACGGTCAGCATCGACCACGCCGCGGCTCGCCTTGACGAGTTCCACATTCGCGCGGTTTTGTACACGTCGCACAGCCACACGCCGGAAAGGCCGCGTTGGCGTGTCTTGGCGCCGCTGGCGCGCCCGTGCCCGCCGCTGGAAAGGGCGCACTTTCTCGCCCGGCTCAACGGCGCCCTGTGCGGTATTGCCGCGCCGGAGTCGTTCACGCCCGCGCAACCGTACTTCATAGGCCGTGCGCCGGGTGCTGAGTACAAGGTGATCGTTACCGGCGAGGACGGCTCGTGCATCGACGAGCTTGACGAACTCGACAAGATCGCCATCGGGAAGCCGCGCGACAAGACACAGGGTGCCGCCGTGCAAACCGGCAGCCGCGAAAACTGGCTCGCCGACCTGCTCAACGGCGATGATGTGCATGGCAACGCGCTGCGCGTCGTCGGCAGCATGGTCGCGCGCGGGCTTGACGACGAGACGATCGAGGCCGTGTTCGAGTCGTTTTTCGACGCGATCGCCAAGGCGCGCGGCTTTGATCGCGCCACGGCGCTGGTTCACTCGGGCGAACTCGACCGCATGATCGCCGGCGCGCGGCGCAAGGGGTTCGAACCGGCTACCGGCGTGTTATCGATCGCCGATCGATTGGAACAACGCGCGCGCGCCGCGCAGCAGGCGGTCGATACGCACCACCTGCTGAACGGCCCCCGCGAAATGACGATCGCGGCACTGCCGGAGGCGCCGACGGTCGTGCCCTGCCCGAGTATCAGATTCCGGGAGTTGTGCGACGCGCTAGCCGCGCTCTACGGCATCGGCGGGCGCGGTGCCGAGGCCGTCGCGCTTGCCGCGGTGTCGACGTGGGCCGCGCGCGAATACGCCGAGCCCGTTCACCTGCCAATCATCGTCTGCGGCCGCGACGATCGCGAGGCTGCGCAGAAGGGAGCGGGCCGTGAGGTCGCGGCACGGGTGCGCCGGGCCTACCTGGCCTTGACTCGTGCTACCGGACACCGGAGCCGCGTGTGGAAAGGCCGCATTGGAACCTTCGACGGCCTCATGAAGCGCCTGTATCGGGAGCCGGCGCTCTGCTACGCGGCCGGCGACATCGCCGCTCTCGGCGAAACCGCGCTGCGGCAGAACACCGGCAGCATCGACCATCTGTGGGCGGAGATCGCGAACGAGTGTCCGACCGCCATGGACTTCACTGTGGACGCAAGCTCGCTGGGCCAGTACTCCACCGCCACGGTCGACATCGAGGCGCCGGCATTGAGCGTGTTCGTCACGGTCGGCGATGAACGCCTGGAAGGTCTGTTCAACACGCGGGGGATGCTTTACGACTACACGTGCGGCGCGGTATGGCTTGACGTGCGCGCCAATGGCGAGATGCCGCAGATCGAGCCTGAGAACGCGAGCGTTCCGCCGTGGATCGTTGACCGCGCCCGCGAGATCGTGCCGCTGAAAGCGCCGATGGCCTGTCTGACACACGAGGGCGAGAAGGAAGCGCGTGGCATGCCGCTGCCCTCGGTCGGCGCGCCCGAGCCGAGACCCGGACGCGATTGTCTGATCGATGACGACGTACTGCGGGTGCTGGAAGACATGTCCACGGAAGCCGCCCGCCGCAACGCTCGCCGAATCGCGCAAGGCGTCGCGTGCTGGGAGAGCCCGGACGAACCGCGCGTGACCGGAGAACTCATGCGTTGGGCGAGGACACTGGTCATCCGCGCTGAATGGGAGCGCGCCGAGCACGCTGCCGTGCAGGTCAACGAACGCGGGCAGCGTGCGGATGCCGATCTGGTCGTTGAGGTCGTCGCCAGGTCGCGTACGAAGGGGGTGACGAAAACGGAGATTGGCGACGCTCGCTGGGCGCTCAAAAAGCTTTCCGCCGAACAGTTGAGCGAACTGCTCAGCAAGCTGTGCGACGAGAGCGACGGCCCGCCGCGCATCGTGTGTGCGCGATCCGGTCGGGGAAGCCGCTACTACCTGCCTCACCACCGGCCTGTCGAGAAGTCGCTAGCACGCGATAAGGCAGCGTGATCGACGGTAGGCGCGCGAAGGCCGGGACGCCGGAACCGCGCCTACCACCATAGTCGGCATGACCATGCCAGGCGCATCCCGAATCGAAGTCCATGTATCGGAAGACAAAAGCGACACGGCATGGCATGGGATGTTGCGTGCGCGTATAGAAAGCGCGCGCGTGCGCGTACACGCACAACATCCCATGCCATGCCGTATAGGTTTTCTCATCTGCCTCCGCCACTTAGAAACGGGATGAGCACGGCATGGTCATGCCGACTCTTCAAAATCGCTCGGGGCAGCGCCTTCCACCGGAGTTCCTGACGCCTGCGCGCCACCTGCGGCTGGCTCCGCCAAAGGCTGGATCTTCAAGCCGTATGCGTGGACGCGCATGGCGACAGCCCTTATGCGCGGCTGGTCGCCTTGCCCGGCGGCTCAAAGGCGGATGGTGTACCGGCGGCGAGGTGCATAGCCCCATCCGAGCCGTGGGGCACCCCGACGAGCAGTGTGCTCGCCGCGGCCGGCTACGACGCCGTTACGGTCCTGCGGCTGGCGCTTCCCGACGACGCGGAAATCGTGCCCGTGGCCGAGCGCCCGACGCGCGACCAGGCGCAGGCGGCGCTTGACGTGCTCTGGCGACCGTTCGCGGAGTTCCCGTGGGTCGACGGCCTTGCGCGCGCGGCGCGCCTCGCCGCCTTGACCGCCGTCGTGCGGCCGATCCTGCCGACCAGCCCGGCCTTCGGCCATGACGCACCCGCGGTCGGGAGCGGCAAGACGTTGCTCGCGCGCTGCGTCGGCGCGCTGGCGTGCGGGAGCGCGCCGGCGATGCTGGCGGTGCCGACGGCAAGCACGACGACGAGGAAATGCGCAAGCTCGTGACGGCCACCCTCATGGACGGAGCGCGCGTCGCCGTTTTCGACAATGTGCTCGGCTCGTTCAACAGCGCCACCCTCGCCAAAGTCCTGACGAGCGACCGGCACTCGGACCGCATCCTCGGCGCAAGCGCGACTTCAGCGGTCCGCACGCTGTTCATGCTGACCGGCAACAACCTCACGCTCGCCGGCGACATGCCGCTGCGCGTGCTCGTGGCCCGCATCGACCCGCGCATGGAGACGCGGTTTGCGCGCAGCTTCGATCTCGACCCCGAGCGGCACGTCATCGCGAATCGGCAGATGCTCGTCGCCGCGGCGCTGATGCTGCTGCGCTTGTACTGTCGGCGGGCGTCGCGCGTCCCGGCGACGGCCGCATGGCATGGTTCGAGGTAGGGGACGACCTAGTGCGGCAGACCGTGCTGTTCGTCGACCGCCAACTGGCACCCGGCCAGTTCGGCGACGTTATGGACCTCGTGCGCGGCGCGCAGAGCCAAGACCCCGAGCACGAGGCGTGGGCGGGCGCGTTGCGCGTGGTGCACGCCCGCTTGCCGCGGTTGGTTCGCGGGCGCCGACGTGGCGCGCCTGTTTGGCGTGGATGACGAGGTGCGCGAGGTTCCTTCTCGATTTCGTCGGCGGCCGGCGCGAGTCCGTCTCGTCGGTGACGATGGGCAAAGTACTTCGCAACCGCGCCGACCGGATCGCTGACGGCATGCGCCTCACCCTCAGCCTCAATGCTTCGACAAACACCCGGCAGTTTCTGTTGAAGAGAGG
>JADLEZ010000684.1 GCA_020845855.1 Burkholderiales bacterium | reverse complement strand
GGCTTCGACTTGGCCAAGGCGACCAGCTCCTCCACGGAGGACACGCCGAGGCTCGCGTTGACGGCCAGGAAGAACGGCGCGGTCACCACAAGCGACACCGGAACAAAGTCGCGCAGGGAGTCGAAGGGCGGCTTGTCGGTCAGGACGGGGATGATCGACGTGATCGCGGTATCGGCCATCAGAAGCGTGTAGCCGTCGGCCGGTGCATTGGCCGTGTATTGCGCCGCGAGGATGCCGCCGCCCCCGGGGCGGTTGTCGACGATGCCCTGCTGACCGTTCATCGCCGGACTCGCTGCGAACCCGCCGGCGACGATGCGTCCGACCACATCGTTGAAGCCTCCAGGGGCGCTGGAGACCACGAGTTTGATCGGCCGGCTGGGAAAAGAGGACGCCGACTCCTGGGCACCGACGCTCGACGCCATAGTGATGCCGCCGACCGCGAGCGCGAGGACCGCCGCTGCGAGCTTTGCTGTCATTCTGCAGTCTCCACTACGATTCGTTGACAGGTGAGCCACTTGCTCGCAACTGGCAAGCGCGACGTCACTCCACCTTCAATCCCAGCTCCTTCACGAGCTTCTGGTTCTGCGCAATCTCGTCGCCGACCATGCGCGCGCACTCCGCCGGCGAGTTGCCGATCGGCTGCATTCCGATCTCGGCAAGCCCCTCCTGCACCTTGGGATCCTTGAGCGCCTTCACGAATTCCGCGTTCAGCCTTTGTACGATGGGCGCGGGTGTGGCGCCCGGCGCAAAGACGCCGAGCCACGGCGAGCTCAATCCCTTGAACCCGAGCTCCGCGAACGTGGGCGTGTCGGGCAGGGCCTTGGCGCGCGCGTCATCCATGACCGCAAGCGCACGCACCTTGCCGCTCTTCGCCATTTCCAGACCCGTCGAGACGCTGAGCACAGTCGTCTGCACCTCTCCCTGCACGACGGCGAGTAGCGCGGGCGCGCCGCCCGGGTAGGGGATGTGCGTTGCGCCGATGCCGCCCGCGCGCATGAAGAGCTCGATGAGCACGTGCTGCGGCGTCCCGGATCCGGGTGTCGAGTAGTTCACCTTGCCCGCGTTGGCCTTGGCGTACTCGACGAGCTCCTTGACGTTGCGCGCCGGCAGCGCCGCGGACACCACGAGCATGTGCTGAAAGCGCACGAGGCAGCTCACCGGCTGCAGGTCCTTTTGCACGTCGAAGCGCATCTGCGACTTGAGTAGCGCGGGGTTCATGGCGATCGACGACTGATCGAGCAACAGCACGTGCCCGTCCGGCGCGGCTCGCACGACCGCTTCCTCCGCGATGAGGCCGCTCGCGCCGGGCTTGAAGTCCAGGATCACCGGTTGACCCAGGCTCTCCGCGACCTTGCTCCCCACAATGCGCCCGAGCCGCTCCCCCGATCCGCCCGGAGGCGAGATGACGACAAGCGCTATCGGGCGCGACGGATACGGTTGCACGGCATACAGCGGCGCCACGACGGCGAGGCCCAGTAGGGCCGCGAGAAGCGGCCGCGAGATCGATGGCATTGGAGTCATCCTTTCGAATGGAATGGGCGCGCTTCGAGCAGCGCGTGCAGGCGCCCGTTGTCCTGCCCGATGTCGGGCGCGCGATGCAGCGGCGACGGGCGCTTGCCGTCGAACGAAATCGGCACGCCGACGGTCGCGAGACCGTCATCCGGCAACGGCGCGACGATGCCGAGCGCGCGCGTCTGCTCGTGCGCAAACATCTCCGCCACGTCCTGGATGGGCGCACAAGCTACGCCATGATCGCGAAGCTTCTCCTGCCAGAACGCGCGCGTCTCGCGCGCCAGGCGCTCGCCGATCAGCCGATCGATCTCCTCGCGGTTGGCGAGTCTCGCGTCGTTGGTCGCGAACCTGGGATCGGTCGCCCACTCGGGGCTGCCGAGCGCCTCGCACAGCACCGCGAACAGCCGGTCGTTGGCGCAACTCACCACAAGATAGCCGTCGGACGCGGGGTAAGCGCGATGCGGCACGATGATGGCCACCCCGGAGCCATGGCGCCCGCCCTTGTCGGCGTCGGCTGCGTAGTTCGCGACGTTGATCGACATCCAGGCGATCGCGGTTTCGAGCAGCGACGCATTGACTGTCGCGCCGCGATGCACTACCTGCCTGCGAAAGAGCGCGGCGAGGATGCCGATCACGGACCACATCCCGGAACCGAAGTCGATGATCGACACGCCTGCGCGCACGGGCGCCTGGCCCTCCTCGCCCGTGACGCTCATGATGCCCGAGAACGCCTGCATCAGCGGGTCGTAGCCGGGATGCGTGCGCAGCGGGCCGACGTGGCCGAAAGCCCCGAGCTCGCAGCAGACTAAGTCCGGCTTCGCCGCACGCAGGCTTGCGGAATCGAGTCCGTACTGTCCCGCCGAACCTGGCCGCAGGTTGTGCAGGAAGACGTCCGCGTGATCTGCGATCAGCTTCTTCAGCGCGGCGAGATCACCCGGAACCTTGATGTCGAGGCAGATCGACCGCTTGCCGCGGTTCAGGGCATGGTAGGCGGCGCTGCTGCCCTGCCACTTGCTGGGTCCCCAGCCGCGCGACGAGTCCCCGGTGCCCGGCCGCTCGACCTTCCATACTGTAGCACCCAGCCCGGCGAGGATCTGTCCTGCGAACGGAGCCGACGCGCTGTCGCCGAGCTCGACCACCACCACGCCGGACAGGGGAAGATCATCGTTCATCGCGTGTCCGTTCTATTCCGGTTTGATGCCGAGCTTCTGGAACACGTTCTTCCACACGTTCGCCTCGTCGCGCAACTCGCTCGCGAAAGCGGCGGGTGATGAACGGACCAGCGCTCCCGAAAGCGTGGTCTCGATCTGCTTCTTGACCGCCGGATCGGTGGTGACGGCGAGAAGGTCGCGGCTGATCCGGTCGATGACCGCGGGCGGTGTGCCCTTCGGGGCCATCATGCCGGCCCACCACAAAGGAATGTAGCCCTTGTACCCGGCGGCCTCCGCCAAGGTCGGGATGTCCGGATAGTTCGGGTAGCGTTCCGCGTTGATGACGGCGAGCGGCACGATCTGGCCATTCTCGATCTGCCCCTTTACCGACGCAGGCGCGTTCACCATGAATTGCGCATCGTCGCGCAGTACCGCGAGGTTCATGGCGCCCACGCTGCTGAAGTCCACCGACTCGTAACGAATACCCAGGGACTCGTTCATGACCGCTACCGACATGTTGAAGAGCGATGTGCGGCCGAGGCCGCCCAAGAAGATGCCCTTCTCGGTCGACTTGGACAGCGCCACGAATTCGCGCAGCGTCTTCGCCTTCGTCGCGGTCTGCGCATTGGTCACGAGGACCGCCTGCCAGTTGATCACCTTGAAGACCGGCACGAGGTCGGTCAGTGGATCGTAGGGAAGATCTTTTCTCGTGAACTTGGGCAGGAGGGAGCTCTGCGACGCCAGCAGCAACGTATGGCCGTCGGTTGAAGTGACGACGTATTCGGTGCCGATAACGCCCCCCGCTCCCGGCTTGTTCTCGACGATCACCGGTTGCTTCCAGCGAGCTTCCAGATGCGGTGCGAGGATGCGCGCTAGCGTATCGCCGGAGGATCCCGGTCCGACCGCGATTACAATCTTCACGGGCCGTGTAGGCCAGTCTTGAGCCATTGCGCTGCCCACGACCGCCAAGCCGATGACGCCCGCGAAAAGAGCGGACCCGACACTGAACTTGCTCATTCAAGCCTCCTTTGTTGCACTGTCATGACTGCGTCAGTGAGAACACGGGCAGCATCTGCGCGCCGCGCCGCGTATAGCGAACCTCCACGCGCTTGCCGACGGCCATCGCCTCCGGACTGCCCTCGATCTGGGTGAAGAGAACGTAGCCTTCGTCCATCTGTATGAAGCCGACCGTGTAGGGGACGAGTGCTGCCCATACGGGAGTGGGACCACGCATGACGGTGCTGAACGAATAGATGGCGCCGCGGCCGCGCGACTTCTCCCACGACAGAGACGGCCCGTCGCAGTGGGGGCAGAACGAGTGCGCCGGCCATACCGCTTCACCGCAATTCGTGCAGCGCTGGTACGTGAGTCTCTCGCGCTCGAGCTCCTGCCAGTAGGGTTCGGCGTCCGGCAACCGATAGGGCTGCGGAAATTCGTTCGGGTCGCGAGCGTGCGTCACGGCAACTCCTCAGTGCAGCGTCGACAAGAGGGTGACGCCACCCGCGGCGAGCATGCCGCCCGCACCTTGGACGAGCACCGTACGCGGGCGCTTCGTGGGTGCGGCACCCAGCGCCTGCCCGCGCAACTGGCGTACCGCTTCCACGTAGCTGTCCATGTTGCAGGAGATGCCCGGTTGTCCGAACGACAGCCAGCCGCCGTTGGTGTCCGTCGGCAGATCGCCTTCGATCGCGGTGCGCCCCTCGCGGTACACGTCGATGCCGCGTCCCTTCCGGGCGAAGCCCAGGTCCTCGAGGATGATGGGACCCATGTGCGCGAAGTTCACCGACATCTGCAGCATGTCGATGTCGCCCGGTCCCAGGCCCGACATGGCGTACGCCTGCCGCGCGGCTTCCGCCGTCGCCGTGTAGACGAGATTCGGGAACGGGCCGAGCGCAGAATACCGGCAGCGCTTCATGTTCATGCGGTCGCCGAGATACTCGTGCGTCGTGGCGGATCCGTAGCCCAGCACGTACACAGGATCGCGTGCGGCCTTCGCGTTCTCCACCGACGTGACCACCAGCGCGCCGCCCGTCCCGCCACCCCAGGTCGAGCACATCCAGCGCCGCAGGGGCGTGGCGACATAGGGAGACGCGAGCACCTTGGCCCGGTCGATCTCGCCGAACCTCGCCTTCGCGGCATGCGGATGGCGCGCGCCCCAGCGCTGGTTGGCAACCGCCACGTCGGCGAGGTCCTGCTCGGTGATGCCGAACTCGTGGAAGTAGCGGCACGCCGCCTGCGCGTACAGCGACGGGATCGTGGGACCATAGGGGACTTCGAATTGCGGATCGGCGTCGGCTTCGGCGCCCATCGCGACGGCATCGACGAACAGCTCGGTTGCGTCGCTTTGCAGGCAGAGAACATACTCCGCACGGCCCGCCGCGATCATCTGCGCCGCCACGTGCACCGTCGCGTTGAGGCCCGCCCCGTGCAGCGTGATCTCGCTCGTCAGCGTCACCGGCATCTGCATGTGCGAGATGAAGATGTTGCTCCACTGCGAGCGCTTGTCAGCCCACGGCGAGCGCCCGGTGAACACGCCGTCGACCTGGTCCTTGCGGATGCCGGCGTCGGCGAGCGCCTTGTGAGTGGCCTCCGCGGCGAGTTGCAAGGGGTCCTTGCGATTGGTCGCCGAGGCATAGGCGTCGCCCATGCCTACGATCGCGGCCACCGGCGCCGGCATCATGCGCTCTTCAGCTCGGGTAGCGACGACGCGATCAGCGCATCGAGGTCTTCGCGCCGGCGCAGCATGAGGAGGCTCCATTCTCCCTGCTGCACGACCACGCCGTCCTGGTTGACCGCCTTCATCAGGAACTTGATCACGCCGTACTTGTCGTCTTTCTCCTTCTTGCCCATAACTTCGCACACGGCGTAGATGGTATCGCCGATGCTGACGGGGCTTAAGAACCGCACGTTGTCGATGCCGTAGTTCGCCTGGATTCCGAGGCCAAACTGGATGAGGCCCGTGACAATCGCGTAGGTGAGCGACCCCTGCACCAGGCGCTTGCCGAACCGCGTCTTGGAAGCGTAGTGGACGTTGGAGTGGATCTCGATCCAGTTGCCGGTCAGGGCGCAGAAGTTGACCACGTCCGTCTCGGTGACCGTGCGGCCACCCGAGCGGAAGACCTGGCCGACCGCGAGCTCGTCGTACGTCTGGTCGATGCGGTTGTTGATCTTCATGCCAGGTCTCCTATCCGCCGAGGCGCATCGACTTCGCGATGATGGTCTTCTGGATCTGCGAGGTGCCCCCGCCGATCGTGGACTGGACGCTCTCGCGCAGGTAGCGCTCCATGTCGGCTTCCGGAAGGTTGGCGTAGCCGCCCAGCACCTGCATGCCGGTCATCGCGCAGGTCTTGAGCGTCTCCGAGCCGTACAACTTGGCCATCGAGCCTTCGCGGCTGCACGGCACGTGAGCGGCGGCCATCTGCGCCGCGCGGTAGGCCAGGAGCCTGGCCGCGTCGACCTGCGTCTGACAGTCTGCCAGCATGTGCCGGATCACCTGGAAGTCCCAGATCGGCTGCTTGAACTGGATGCGCTCGTGCGCGTACCGCACGGCCGCGGTGACGGCCTGCTGGGCGTTGCCTACGTAGGCTGCGGCCACCGAGCAACGCTCGAGCTCCAGGTGCTCGGTGATGATCTTCCAGCCCAGTCCTTCCTTCCCGAGCATCGCATCGCCGGGCACACGCACTTCGTCGAGGAAGATCTCGGTCGTCCCGGTGGCATGGCGGGAGAGCGTAGGCAGCTTGTTGATCACGAGCCCCGGCGTGTCGTTCGGGATCAGCAGCACCGACAGCCCGCCGTGCTTGTCCTCGGCATTGGTGCGCACCAGCATCGCGATGGTCGTGTTCTTCGCGGCGGCGCCGCTGCACCACAGCTTCTGCCCGCTCACGATCCAGTCGCCGTTGGCGTCGCGCCGTGCGCGGGTCTTGGTGGTCGCGGCGTCCGAGCCCGCGTCCGGCTCGGAGATCGACACCGAGAAGCGGATCTTGCCCTCGATGAAGGGCTTCACGTACTTGCGCTTCTGTTCGTCCGTGCCGAACTTGATGATGTTCATCGCCGTGAAGGTCGGAACCAGCACCGAGCAGGCGAAGTCGAAGCCGTACTTGCCGAGCCCCTCCGCCATCAGCGAGTAGTCGAAGATGTCGCCGCCCGCCCCGCCGTCTTCCTCGGGGATGAGGATGCCGAGCCAGCCCTCGCGCGCGATCTTTTCGTATGCCTCGTACGGATACTCGCGCGCCATGTCGCACTTGCGCACGTACTCGACCGTGATCTCGTTATCCATGAACCTGTTCACGGTGTCGAGCCACATCGCCTGCGACTCGTTCAGGAAATTCGAGGTCATCGCTTCGCTCCGAGAGTGTGTCTTGACGCGCGGTCTGGTGGTGAGGCATCGATTGCCTCCGTGAGCGATAGCCTAGGCAGGATCGCACTCCGCGCCAAGTTGAAATATCGGAAGGTGCGATTCGGTGGGACCGAATCGGGAGAGCGACGGGGCGTACGATCCCCGCGAATCAGACTCAGGAGGCCTGGTCGGGACCGGACTCCTGCTGGGCGGTCGCACCGCGGGGACGATCGAGGAGCTGCTTCATCAGCGCCCGCACCGGCGGGCTCAGTATTCTCCCGTGCGCGGCAGCAATGGAGATGACACGGTTCGCCCACCGCTCCGCGAAGGCGACCGCGACGACGCGGTCGAATAGATCGCGGTCGAACACCTCACCGCCGACCAGGCATTCCGGCAGCACGGTCACGCCGAGCCCCGCCTGGACGAGACTCATGGCTACGCCGGCGCTTTTAATTCCGTACTTCGGTTTGAACTCCCGCCCGAGGCGTCTGGCCGCGGCGCCGAATGTACCCAGCATGGCGTCGACGACGATGAGGTTCTCCCTCAGCAAGTCCTCGAACGAGACGCTTTGCCGCTCAGCAAGAGGATGCTGGGACGGTACGACCGCGACCATCCGATCCTTGCGGTACGGGACGACATCCAACCCGGTAAGGTCGAGGCCAGGCGCGGTTGCAAACACGCCGATGTCGGCTTCGCCCACAGCAACCGCCTGCACGATCGTCGCGTTTTCGACCTCGAGTACGACGAGATCCACGAGCGGAAAATCGCGTGCGTAGTCGCCGAGCTCGCGCGCGAGGAAGGGCGCGATGATCGAGCGCGCCGACGCGATGGTGACCTCGCCCCGCATGCCTTCCGTGAACGAAGCAATCTCTGCCCGCATGTCGTCGAGCTGGCTGAAGATCGTTCGAATGTAGCGCGCCAGCACTTCGCCGGCGGGGCTCGGCACCACCCCTTTCGGCGTGCGCTCGAGGAGCCGCACGCCCGCGATCTCCTCGAGATCCTGGATGCGCTTGGTGGCCGTCGAGGCGGCGATGTTCTCGCGGATCGCCGCGAGCCCGATCTGCTGCTCCTCCACCGCCGACAGGAACAACCTCAGCGTGAAGAGGTCCACCTGCCGGATGAGGTGCAGTCGGTTGAAAGTCATGGCAACACGTCCCGAGGCGCCCTCGCTAGGCGCCAGGACAGCGTCCCGGAATGTTAGCGCGTTCGCGCCGCGAGTGCCGCGTCACCGCCGCGCCAGCAGCGCCGCCACCTCGGTGGCCGGCATGTCCGCCGGCATCCTGTCCACGAGCGCGAACAGCCGGTCTGCCTGTCCCTTGCCGATCACCTCGTCGGTCAGCTCGTCGAGCTTGGCCTGGTGCTCCTGCGGCGTGAATGGCGAGGTCGGCCGGCCTTTCGCCTGATCCTGAAACACGCGCTCGGAGCTGCCGTCGCGATAGCGCACCATGAGATCCGCGACGAACGTCAAGGGATAGCGCTCGTCGAGCTCGCGGTCGACGGTGAGCTCGATGGTCCGGGCCAGGCGGACCACGTCGGAATCGGGCGAAAGGTCGAGGCGGCCTTCGAGAAAGCTGCGGTGTGTCTTGTAGCCGTTGCCCTTGCCGAGCACGGAGAGCGCCATTTGCATGGGCAGCGCGTACTGGAGCTCCTCGATATTGCGCGGTTGGTAGATGTTGGCGTTGCGGCTACCCACGACGCTGTCGGCCATGGTCTGGATCCTGGCGTCGATGCCGACGATGTCGCCGGCGCGCGCGCGGACCCGGCCCATCGCCTCGATGAACGGGTGGGTGATCGCGCAGCAGCAGTACGCCTTGAACGACACCTCCCGCAACGCGAGCGGAGCGTCGAGCGCGAACGCCCCGCTCGCTTCGTCGCCGACGGTCTTGCGGACAAAGGTGCGAAAGAGCCCGCGAGCGCCGCTGAGGAAACGGAGCGGCCCGGTGATGCCGGCGTGCGCCAGCGCTGCCGACTCGATGCCGTTGCGCACCCCGATTCCCGCGTGCACGCGCTTGATGGAGCCGCCGGTCGACGCGTACTCGGTGGTGCCGCCGGCATGCGACAGCGCGATGGCTAGCGCATGCAGCGTGCGCTGCGCATCGAGCCGGTGCAGCTTCGCGGCGATGGCCGCAGCCCCGAAGTTGGCGAGCACCGCGTGCGGCTGCCAGCCGGCAAGGAGAAGCTCCGGTGATGCGAGACGGCCGATGCGCGCGTAAACCTCGAAGCCCGCCACCATCGCGACCAACACTTCTTCCAGCGTCGCGCCGACCTCTTCGCCGACCGCGAATGCTGCGGGCACGACACAGCATCCGGGATGCCCGGTGTCGAAGTAGTCGTCGTATTCGAAGCCGTGGCCGTACGTGGCGTTCAGATACGCCGCGTCGGCCGCGGCGGCCTTCACCCCATCGGCAGCGATGGTGGCCTTGCCCGGCCGCGGGTCGCGAATCGACCGCACTTGCCTCGACCACGGCAACTGCGCGACGCCGATCTGGATCGCGAACTGGTCCTTGATGAGCGCCTTCGCCCGCTCGCGGACCGCCGCGTCGATGTGCCGCGAGTCGAAATCGACGACGAACTGCGCGACCACCTGCTCGAGTGTCATGGCCCCTCCGTTTCAGATAATGCCTTCCGCGCGAAGTTTCGCCATCGCGGCAGGTGGCAGTTTCAACAGGCCACCGAGAATCTCGTCGTTGGCAGCGCCGATGTTGGTCGTGGGCTGGTCGAATTCCGCCTTGCTCCGCGAGAACCGGATCGGCATTCCCATTCCGGCCGCCCGCACGTCCCTGAGCGCCGGATGCTGAAGATACACCACCGCGCCGCTCGCATGCAGCAACGGATCGTGCAGCACGTCCTGCGGCTTGCGCACGTGCGCTGCCGGCACGCTGCGCTTCGCGCGCAGCTCGCTCACGACCTCGTCCGAGGTGCGCTCCTTGGTCCACGCCTCGATGATCTGGTTGAGCGCCGTGGCGTTGCGCATCCGCGGCCCGCGCCCCGAAAAGCGCGGGTCTTGCAGAAGGTCCGACCTGCCCATCGCTTCCATCAACCCCTCCATCCACGCGGGCTGGAACGCCACGATCGCGACGTGTCCGTCCTTCGTCGGGTAGACGCCGAATGGCGCCAACCGGTCGTGGTAGTTGCCCGAGCGCATCGCGTAGCCGTGCTCGAGCATCACGTCGAAGTGCTCTTCGGCCACCATCGAGGCAAGGCAATCGAGCATCGACACCTTCACGTGCTGACCCTCGCCCGTGCGTCCCCGCTCGATCAGCGCCGCAAGCAGTCCGCTGACCGCGAACAGCGGCGCGATCATGTCCGCCATCGGGATGCCTGCGCGCAGCGGCGGCCCGTCGGCGAAGCCGGTGACCTCCATGAACCCGGACAGCGCCTGCACGATGATGTCCATGCCCTTCAACCCCGGGTACATGGACGGATCACCCATCGCGTTGATCGACGCATACACGATGCGTGGGTTGTGCCGCCGCGCGTCCTCGTAGGCGACACCCAGGCGCGCCGCCGTGCCCTCGCTCATGTTCTCCACGACGACATCGGCGTGCTTCGCGAGCTCGAAGAACAGCGCACGGCCTTTCTCGGACTTGAGGTCCAGGGTCACGCTCTTCTTGTTGCGCCCGCGGTTGACGATCGACAGCGATACCTCGTCCTCGGCCATGTGGTCGAAGCGCACGCCGCGTGGGCCCACGAACGGCGGATTGGTACGCGCGATGTCGCTGCCACCGGGCGCCTCGATGTGAATCACCTCGGCGCCCAGGCCGCCGAGCAGGAGCGTGGCGTAGGGCCCGGATAGCGCCACAGTCAGGTCCAGCACCCGAATGCCCGCCAGCGGGCGTGTTTCGACATTCATCACTTGCGGCCTCCTTGCGGCTGCGAAGGGTCGCGTTCCGGTCCCGCCACGATGCCGGCATCGTGCAGCCGGCCAATGGCGGGCGAGTCGAGGCCCAGTATCTCGTGCAGGACTTGGTCCGTATGTTGTCCCAAGAGCGGCGCCGGGGTGCTCGCACCGCGCGCTTCGCCTGCCGCGCGTAGCGGCGTGCCCGCCGCGAGATGCGGGCCGACACCCGCGGTTTCGATGCGTTCCCATACCGGATTGCCCGAACCCACGCGCGGGTCATCGCGCACGAGCCCGCGCGTCGTGCGATAGAGTCCCCAGCACACGCGGTTGGCGTCGAACGCATCTTTCACCTGGTCGAACGTCCGCGCGGCGCACCACGCCTCGACGATCGCGGCGATCGCTTCGCGGCTTTCGTAGCGATCGCCCTCGCGCGCGAATTGGCGCCCCGACGTGCGCTGGAGTTCGCCGATCGCGTCGTCCATCGCGCATGCCTTTACCAGCGAGCTCCACTGGCCGGCGGAGATCGCGGCCACGATCACCCGGCGGCCGTCTTTCGTCCCGAAGTCGCGGCCGAACGCGCCGTAGATGTAGTTGCCGATCGCCGGGCGGTCCTGGTCGAGGAGCTCGGCTTCCGCGACGAGCCCCAGGTGCGACAGCATGGTGAACGCGACGTCGGCGAGTGCCAGGCGCAACTCGGCGCCCTGCCCCGTGCGCCGCCGCCGTTCCGCCGCGGATACGACCGCGAACGCAGCCTGGAACGCACACGCCATGTCCCAGGCGGGCAGCACGTGGTTCACCGGTGCGACTGCCGAGCCCGCCCCGGTCATCAACGGGTAGCCGGTCGCGCTGTTGACGGTATAGTCGACTGCGGTGGTGCCGTCCGGATTGCCCTCGATGGTGCAGGTGATCACGTCCGGCCGCTCCCGCGCGAGCAGGTCGTGGGCGAGCCATTGGCTCACGATGTTGGTGAGCAGGAACCCGCCGCGCGTGCCGCCCGCAACGACGAGATTGCGCACGAGCTCGCGCCCCTCGTCGCGCCGCAAGTCGATCGCGATCGAGCGCTTGTTCTTGTTGAGCCCGGTCCAGTACAGGCTGCGGCCGGACGGCATCAGCGGCAGCCGGCCGTAGTCGATGCCGCCGCCGATCATCTCCACCCGGATCACGTCGACGCCGAACTGCGCCAGGGTGAGGCCGGCCAAGGGTGCGGCGATGAACGCCGAGCTCTCGACGACGCGCAAGTCGAGGAACGGCAGGTTCACGGAAGGGCCCCCTCGAGCAGAGACTTCGCGATCACCTTCAGCGCAAGCGTCTCTTCGGCGCCCTCGAAGATCGACAGCACGCGCGCGTCGACGAAGTAGCGGCTAACCGGCGTCTCCTCCGCGTACCCCATGCCGCCGTGGATCTGCATCGCCTCCCGGGTCACGTACTCGGCCGTGCGGCAGGCCAGAAGCTTGACGAGCGAGGCCTCCATCCGGTCGCCGCCTGCGTCGAGCCTGCGTCCGACCGCGAACGCGAGATGCCGGCACGCGGCGTAGCATGCTGCCATGGTCGCGATCTTGACCCGCGTCAGCGGGTAGTCCGCGAGCGGCGCGGCGAACACCTTGCGGTCCTTCGCATAGCGTACGGCGGCCTTGAGCGCGGCGGCCATCACCCCCAGCGCGCGGCCGGCGGTCTGGATGCGGCCACCCACCATGCCGGCCATCGTGAGATAGAACCCCTGGCCGAGCCCGCCGGCCTCGCCGATCACGTTGCCATCAGGCACGAAAAGGCTATCGAACGCGAGATCGAACGAATGCATGCCGCGATAGCCGATGGTCGGGATCGCATGCCCGGTCAAGGTGCCGCCGCGCTCCTGCACGTAGGTGAATTCGTGCCCGTCGTACGCCGGCTTCTCGACCAGCAGGAGCGACAGGCCGCGATATCCGAGCGATCGGTCGGGATCGGTTCGCGCCACCACCATCAGCACCCCCGCCTTGCCGGCGAACGTGCACCAGGTCTTGGCCCCGTCGAGCAGCCAGCCGCCGTCGGTGCGGGTGCCCCGCAGCATGAGGCTCGCCACATCCGATCCGTAGTCGGGCTCGGTGATCGCGATCGCGCACAGCGGCTCACCCGCTGCGAGCCTGGGTAGCCAGTGGCGTTTCTGCGTTTCCGTGCCACCTGCAAGAAGCGCACGCGCGAGGATCTCAGGCCGGGTGATGAGGCTGCCGGCCGCCGCGAGTGAAGCCTCCGACAGCGCCTCGGTCACCGCGATCATCATCGGCGTGTTGTCGTGGCCCTCGGGGGCGTGGCCGCCGTATTGTTCTGGGATGGACAACCCGAACACGCCCATCTCGCGCAGCGGTGCGAGCAGCGCCTCCGGGACCGTCAGGTTCTCGCGATGAATCCGCTCGGCGAGCGGAGCAACCACGTCCGCGGCGAAGCGCCGGAACATCTCGCGCGCGAGAGCGGTCTGCGGGTCGAGCTCGACCTGTGCGACGTCGCCGCCAGCCTCGATCGCCGCCGCGCCCAGGTGCGCCAGGGCCTCGGGTCCCGCGGCGTCGCGCCGCAGCTTGAGCAGCGCCTCGCTGCCGGCGACGACGTGCAGTGGGGTCGCATCGAGATCCGCGGCGGCGTAGATCGCCTGCAGCCGGTTGCCCACGCCCACGATCGCCTCGGTCGCGAACGCAAGCGCAAGGGCGGCATCGAGCGCGGCACCCTTGCGCGCCGCATCGAGCAGGGTGCGCGCGGCCAGGAGGTCCGCGGCGGCGAGCGCCAACTCGTAGCTCGCCCACTGCTGCGCGTCGAGGAGCGCGTCGTCGAGCTTGCCGCCCTCCGCACAACGCGCGGCAATCGTTCCGACGGCGGCCCGGAACGTCGCGTCGAGCGTGTCGAGCAGCGTGCGTGCGGTCGCGATCACGGGAACTTGGGGGGTCGTCGCTCGCGATGCGAAGCGAGCCCTTCGGCGACGTCGGGACCCGTGAAGCCCAGGAACTCGTAGCCGAGCGACGCCTCGAAGATGGGACCGGCCATGCGATACCAGTTGTTGAGCGAATGCTTGGTGAGCGCGATGGCCTCCTGCGCGCCCTGGGCGAGGCCGCGCGCGACCTCGCGCGCGGTGTCGATCAGCTTGTCGTCGTCCACGCACAGCGAGACGAGTCCGATGCGCTCGGCTTCCTCGCCGGTGAGCTTGTCGCAGGTCAGGAGGTAATACTTCGCCTTGGCCATGCCGCAGAGCAGCGGCCACGCCATCGACGCGTGGTCACCCGCCGCGACGCCGAGACGCGTATGGCCGTCGACGATCTTCGCGCTGCGGGCGGCGATCGAGATGTCGGCCATGAGCGCCACCACGAGCCCCGCGCCGACGGCCGGCCCGTGGATCGCCGAGACGACCGGCTTGCTGCAGTTCATGACGCTGTAGACCAGCTCGCGCGTCTCGCGCATGACGCGCAGGCGTTGCGCATGCTGCTTCATCATGCCGTCGACGAGCTCGAAGCTGCCGCCGGCCGAGAATGCCTTGCCCGCGCCACGCACGATCACGGCGCGCGTGTCCGGGTCGGCGTCGATGTCGAGGAACGCCTTCGGCAGCGCGGTGTGCACGTGCTCGTCGACCGCGTTGAGGTTCGGGCCGTCAAAGATCATCTCGAGCACGCCGGTCTCGTTGCGTTCGAAGCGCATCGGGTACCCCTGGTAACGATTGGTCATAGCGACTCCTTGGGAAAAATTCGTCAGCCCACGCGCTCGAAGACCGCGGCCAGGCCCTGGCCGCCGCCGATGCACATCGTCTCGAGGCCGTAGCGGGCCTTGCGGCGGTCGAGCTCGCGCAGCAATGTGGCCAGGATGCGCACGCCCGTCGCGCCCACGGGATGCCCCAGCGAGATGCCCGAGCCATTGACGTTCATGCGCGTGAAGTCGGCCGGCGTGAGGCGCAAGCCGACGCTGACCGCGAGCACCTGTGCGGCGAACGCCTCGTTCAGCTCGATGAGGTCGATGTCCGCGAGCGCGAGACCCGCACGCTGAAGGGCCTTCGCCACGGCCGGCACCGGCCCGTAGCCCATGCGTTCGGGCTCGACCCCCGCCACCGCCCAGCTCGCCAGACGTGCCAGCGGCCGCAGGCCCAGTGCCGCCGCTTTCTCGGATGTAGTCACGAGGCACGCGGCGGCGCCATCGTTCTGGCCGCTCGCGTTGCCGGCGGTTACCGTCGCTTCCGCATCGACGCCGAGGCGCACCGGACGCAGTTGCGCCAGCGTCTCCATGGTCACGTCGGCACGCGGATGCTCGTCGGTGTCCACGTTCCGGGTGCCGCTTCTCATTTTCACGGGCACCGGCACGATCTCTTCGGCGAACTTGCCGCTCTTCTGCGCGGCGACCGCGCGCGAGTGCGAGTGGAACGCGAGCTCGTCCTGGGCTTGCCGGGTAATCCCGAACTCCCGGCGCAGGTTCTCCGCGGTCTCCAGCACGCCGCCCGCCACCGGATGGAACTTTCCCCCGGAGGTGATGCGGCCGCGCGCGATGCGATCCCAGAACGGCGTGGAGTCGCCCTTGGCTCCGAAGCGCGCGCCCATGACGTAGTGCTCGGCCTGGCTCATGCTCTCCACGCCGCCCGCGATCACGAGATCGCAGACACCGGTCTGGACGCGCATGGCCGCGTCGATCACCGCCTGCAGGCCGGAGCCACAGCGGCGGTCGAGCTGCAGCCCCGGAATCTGGACGCCGAGGCCGGCGTCCAGCGCCGCGACTCGGCCGATGGCCGGCGCCTCGCCGTTCGGATAGCACTGGCCGAAGATCACGTCGTCGATGGCCGACGGCTCGAGCTTGGCACGCCGCACGAGCTCGCGGATCACGAGCTCGGCGAGCTCGACCGGCGGGATGTCCTTGAACACGCCGCCATAGCGCCCGACGGGCGTGCGCAGCGGCTCGCAGATGACGGCTTGCCTCATTGCGGCGGGATGCTGTCGAGTGGCGTCGCCGGATCGAGCGCCGACAAGTCGCCCACCGGTTCGCCCAGGAAACGGGCGCGGATCGCGCGCCGCATGATCTTGCCGTTCTTCGTCTTCGGCAGGGCGGCAACCACGTGAACCGAGGACGGCGCCATGCCCTTGCCGATGAGCGCGGCGACTCCGGCAACGAGCTCGGCCTCCCGCGGCATGCCGGCTCCCGCGCGCGCGGTCACGAACGCCACCACCCGCTGCCCCTTCATCGCGTCCGGCGCACCGATGACTGCGGCTTCCGCAACGCCGGGCTGCGCCACCAGCGCCGATTCGATTTCCGCCGGACCCACACGCCGGCCGCCGACCTTCAGCGTGTCGTCCGAGCGCCCGTGCACGTGCCAATAGCCGTCGGCGTCGACGCTCGCAAGATCGCCGTGGACCCACACGTCGGGCCACGGCTTCCAGTACGTATCGAGATAGCGCTCGTCGGCCTGCCAGAACGAGTGCGTCATCCCCGGCCAGAGGTTGCGCACGACCAGCTCGCCGATTTCATCGGTCGGCCGGCCCGAAGCATCGAGCACGTCGACGTCCATGCCCGGCAGCGGTCCGCAGAACGACGCGGGCGACTGCGGTGCGATCGTGTAGCACGAGACGATGCCGCCGCCGACCTCCGTACCGCCCGAGTAGTTGAGGATCGGCAGCTTCGACTGCCCCACCACCTCGAACAGCCACCGCCACGACGGCTCGTCCCACGCCTCACCCGTCGATGTGAACGCACGAAGCGTCGACAGATCGGCGCGGGGCAACCCACCGTCGCTGCGCGCGCGCAGGCCGCGCGCCGCGGTGGGAGCGATGCCCAGCACCGTCGCCCGGTTGCGCTCGACGATGCGCCACAGCCGATCGGGCTCGGGGAAGTCCGGCACGCCTTCGATCATCGCGACCGTCGAGCCCAGGTGCAGGCCGGCGACGATCATCATTGGACCCAGCATCCAGCCCATGTCGGCGATCCAGGCGAGTGTGTCGTCGTGTTGCAAGTCGAACGCGTAGCCGAAGTCGAGGGACGACTTCATGAGAAAGCCCAGGTGCGAATGGACGATACCCTTGGGCGCGCCGGTCGGGCCGGAGGTGTACATGATGAACAGCGGGTCGTTCGGGTCGAGCATCGCGAGCGGGCTATCGTCCTTGCCCGCGATCACGCCATCCCAGGCATGGTCGCGGCCACGCGTCATCGCGACAGCTTCTCCGCTCGAGCGTACGACGATGACGTGGCGCACGCCGGGCGCGGCTGCCACGGCGCCATCCGCGATCGTCTTCATCGGGACCGGCTTGCCGCGACGCGTGGTGCCGTCCACCGTCACCAGCGCGACCGCGTCCGCCGCGTTGAGCCGAGTGGCCAGCGAGTCGCTGCCGTAGCCCGAGAACGCCGGGACGACAACGCCGCCGATCCGGGCGCAGCCGAGCAGCGCCACCGCCGCCTCCGGCACCGGCGGCATGAACAAGGCGACACGATCGCCTTTGCCGACACCGAGCCGGCGTAGGCCCGTCGCGAAGCGATCGACAGCGTCCTTCAGCTGCGTGAACGTGAGCGCACGCCGCTGCCCGCCGTCGCCTTCGTAGACGACCGCATCGCGGCTGGCGCTACGCGGGTCCATCGCATGGCGATCCACGCAGGTGGTGACGATGTTCATCGTCGTGCCGGTGAACCACTTCGGGAAAGCGCGGCCGCGCGCGGTGTCGCACACGGCGCGCGGCACCCCGGCGAGGTCGATGCCGAGGTCCTCGACCACGGCGGACCAGAACCAATCCGGATCGTCCACCGACGCGCGATGGAGCGCAGCCAGCGATTCGCAGCCCCACCGCTTCATCGCCGCGGCAAGACGGCTGCGCGCGAGGTCCTCCGGCCCCGGTCGCCAGACGGCGGCGTCCGCACTGCCGAAACTCGCTCGTCCCAGCACCGCCCTTACACCTTCTGCATCTCGGCGACCGGCCGCTTCAGCATCATCCCGATACGGATCGCCTCGCACACCACCTCGTCGCGCTGGTTGAGCCCGACGTGCTTGAAGGTCACGATCCCCGCGGTCGGGTACTTCCTCGATTCGCGCCGGTCGATCACCTCGGTGCGCACGTGCACGGTGTCGCCGTGGAACAGCGGCTTCGGAAAGGTAACCTTCTCGAAGCCCAGGTTGCCCATGGTGGTGCCTTGCGTAAGCTCTCCGACGATCACGCCGCACACGAGCCCCAGCGTAAACATGCTGTTGACCAGGCGTTGCCCGTACATCGTCGTCTTGCTGTACTCCTCGTCCAAGTGCAGCGGCGCAAGGTTGTGGGTTATCGCGGAGAACAGGATGTTGTCGTACTCGCTCACGGTTCGGCGGATCGAGTGCTCGATCGTAAGTCCCGGGGTCAACTGTTCGTACCACTTTCCGGCCATGACGGATTGTCTCCTTTGCGGTTGCGGTTACATGCGGTCGGGTAGCCAGAGCGAAAGCACGGGAAGCAGCAGCAGGATCCCGATCGCGATCAGGTGGGTGACCACGTGGGGCAGCACGCCCATGAACACGTCGTGCACCGGCCTCTTCGAGTACTTCGAAACGACGAAGACGTTGAGTCCCAGCGGAGGCGTCACCAGTCCGAGCTCCGCGGTCACGATCACGATCACTCCCCACCAGATCGGGCTGTATCCGAGCGACACGACCAGCGGCACGACGATCGGCGTGGTCAGCACGAGGATCGCCGCCTGGTCCATGAAGCATCCCAATACGATGTAGATGAAGACCAGAACGAGGATGATCATCCACCGCTCGACGGGAAGCCCACCGACCCAGGCGATGATTCCCTGCGTGGTCTGCGTGAGCGCGATAAAGGTCGAGAAGACGTGCGCGCCGAAGAGGATGATGGCGAGCATGCACGACGTCCGCGTCGATCGCGCGACGATCGCGTGGACCTCCGCCCGGGTGCGCCGCGCACGCCAGAAATACAGGACGGCGGCAAAGAAAGCCCCGACGGCGGACGCCTCGGTCGGCGTGACGAAACCGGTGTAAATCGAGAGGGTCACCGCGCCGAGCAGGATGAGCATCGGGCCGACCAGGCGCAACAGCCGCAGCCTCTCGCGCAGCGGCACCGCCTCGGAGAGCGGCGCCCGCGTCGGGTCCTGTTTGGCGAGGAAGTACGTGGTCAGGATAATGGTCAGCATCACCATGATGCCGGGGACGATGCCTGCGACGAGCAGCTTTCCGATGTTGGCGCCGGCCAGAAGGCCGTAGAGCACCATCGCGATGCTGGGCGGAATGAGCATCGCCAACGTGCCGGAGATCGCGACCACGCCCGAAGCCATGCGCGGCTCGTAGCCGTGCTTGAGCATCGCCGGCAGGGATGTAGAGGACAGCGTCGCCGCCGCCGCGGTCGACGATCCGCAGATCGCTCCGAACCCTGCCCCGGCAAGCGCCGTCGCCATCCCGAGCCCACCCGCAATCCGGCCGCACCATGCCGAGGCGGCGCGGAACAGGTCGTCGGCGATTCCCGAGCGCAGCACGAACTCCGCCATCAGGATGAACATCGGGATGGTCATGAATTCGTACACCTTGGCGGTTTCGTGTGGCATCGTCCCCAGTATTCCCAGCACCGCATCGAAGCCGCCGACCCACATGAGGCCGGCCGCGCCCGAGATGGCGAGCGCGAAACTGACCGGCGCGCCCGCTGCGAGCAACGCGAACAGGAACAGGGTGACGACGGTCGCGGTCATTCCCCGATCTCCGCTTCGTCATCCGGCAGCACGCTGGAGTCCTCGCCCCGCGTGGCGAGCGTGAGACTGTGGTCCAGCAGGCGCAGCACCAGAAGCGCCGAGCCGAGCGGGATCGGCAGGATCGACAGCCACACCGGCCACCTCACGAAGCCGGGGTTGAACTCTCCGTGCGCCCAGGCTTCGATCATGCTCTCCCAGCCGGTGTGCGCAACGAGCGCAAACAACACCGCGGCGAGCACGCTGGTGACCACCTCCACCCACGCTCGCGCGCGCAGCGGCAGCCTGCTGTACAGCATGGGAATGTTGACGTGGTCGCCGTGCCGGTAGGTCGAGGAAAGGGCGAAGTATGCCGCGCCGACCATGAGGTAGTAGCTCACGAGGTCGAACGTCCACGGCAGCGGCGCTCGCAGCAGGTAGCGGGCAGCGGCGTCGATGCAGACGGCGAGCATCATTGCAATCACGCACACACCGGCGATGATCATCGACCATTGCTCCAGGCGGCGGATGAGGGATTCCACGCTGGCTGCCTCCAAGCGGCGGCGGGATGCGCCGCTTCGACGTATCGTGGTCGCTCAGCCTTCACTACGTCAACGTGGTCGGTGTCGGCGTTCCGTACAACGGGATGCATCGAGGGAGCGCACGGCCGAGTCTTCTGTGGGCAGCGCCGCCGCGCGGTGGCGTTCCGAACCCCGGAACATCATGCCGGCACCGCACGCCTCAGGAACGCGACCGCGGCGCGGCCGAACGCGTCGTTGCGGTCGCCGGCCACCATATGCCCGGCCTCGGCGACGTTCACGTACTCACTGTGCGGGCACAGCTCGCGAAAGTCCCGTACGCCGTCCTCGCTGACCACGTCCGAGCTGCCGCCGCGTACCAGCAGCGTCGGCAGCGACAGACGCTGCGCGCAGGCTGCGAGCCGCTCGTAGCGCCGGTCGTGCTCGCGGGGCGCGCCCAGATAGCGCGGATCCCAGTGCCAGCGATAGCGCCCGTCCGCCCCGATGCGCACGTTCTTGGAGAGGCCTTCGAGGTTACGCGGGCGACCCTGTCGTGGACGGTAGGCGTCGATCGCTTCGGCGACTTCCTCGAGCGACGCGAAGCCCTCGGGGCGCTGCCGCATGAAGGCTTGGATGCGCGCCGAGCCGTCGGGCTCGATGCGCGGCGCGACATCGACCAGCACGAGCGCGCTCGCCTCGACGCGACCCTCGCCGATCGCGACCAGCGCGGTGATTCCGCCCATCGAAGCTCCGACCAGGACCGGCGGCGGCGACGTCGGCGCGTCGATCACGCAGACGAGGTCGCGCACCATCGCATCCAGGCTGTAGTCGGCATCGGGCGCCCACTGCGAGTCGCCGTGCCCGCGCGCATCGAGCGCGACCGCGTGGTAGCCGGCGCCGCCGAGCACGTGGCCGGTGCCGCCCCAGGCATGTCGGGTCTGGCCGCCGCCGTGCATGAGAATCACGAGCCGTCCGTGCGGATCGCCCCATACATCTCCGGCAATACGTACCCCGCCGGACCCGGCCCAGATACGCGTGGGCTCCGGCGCGTCGGGCAAGCGGCTGCCTGCGGTACCTGCCCGCGTCATACAACACCCCGCGCGCGCAAGCTCGCGACTTCATCCTGCGCATACCCCAGTTCCCGCAAGATTTCATCGGTGTGCTCCCCGGCGCGCGGCGCGCGGCGCTCGATCGCAGGCGGCGTACGCGACAGCGACACGGGGGTCACCGGCACCGGCAGCTCGCCTTCGACGCCGGGATAGGGCAACCACGCGAAGGGGTCGGCGTCGCGCACCAGCGGATCGTCGAGCGCCTGGCGCGGCGAATGGACCGGACCCGCGGGTATGCGCGCGCGCGCGAGCTCGGCGAGCGCCTCGTCGCGCGTGCGCAGCGCACACCACTGCCCCATGTAATCCGACAGGATGACGCCGTGCTCGCCGCGCTTGTGGTCGTCGGCAAAACGCGGATCGTCCACGAGATCGGGCCGGCCGACCAGCCGCGCCCACTGCCGGAACATGACCGGCCCGATCACCTGCGCGATGATCCAGCCGTCCTTGACGCGGAAGATGTCGGAGGGGCCGTAGCTCGGGCTGCGATTCGCCGACGCGGTACGCCCCAGCCGTAGCACGGCCTCCTCGATCAGGATCCCGCCGGAGAAGTTGAGCGCGGTTTGCAAGAGCGATGCGCTCACTTCCTGCCCCTTGCCGCTGGCGCGACGATCGAGCAACGCGAGCGCGGTGCCGAACGCGCACGACATGCCGGTGGCAAAGTCGACCACCGGGACCATCGCCTTCATCGGGTGGTCGGGAAGCCCGGCCATGTGCACCGCGCCGCTCATCGCCTGCCCCACGCCGTCGAAGCCGGTGCGGTCGCGCACCGCGGGACTGAGCCCGAATGCATTGGACGCGGTCAGCACGATGTCGGGCTTGATGCGAACGAGGCTCGCGTAGTCGAGTCCGAGGCTGTCGAGCGTGCGCGGCGGCATGTTCGCGACGACGACGTCGGCGGTGGCGACGAGCTTGCGCACCACCGCTCGGCCGTCTTCGCTGTCGACATCCAGCGTGAGCGAGCGCTTGTTGCGATTGACCTGCAGGAAGAAGGCACCCTCGCCTTCCGCGCTCACCGGCAGGATATAGCGGTCTTCGCTGCCGCCGACGCGGTCGATCCGGAGGACGTCCGCGCCGAAGTCCGCGAGCAACGCGGCGCAGTACGGCCCCGCGATGAAGCGTCCGAAGTCGAGCACGCGCACGCCTGACAGCACCATGCCCTACGGACTCCCGTCGATGTCGGCCAGCAGCGCTTCGAGCTGCCCAGCCGCCTTTTGCAGGACCGGCGCGATGCGCTTGCGCTCGACAGCGAGGTTGGGCTGCACGTCGGCCTTGCCGCAATTGAAACCCATCAGGGTGCGCTCGCGGCCGATATGCACGGGCAGCGCGACCGCGTAGGTGTTGCGCTGGAAACCGGCGAGCACCGCGCAGGTGCCGGTTCGGTCGAGCTCCGCGAAGCTGTCGCGAATAGCCCGCTCGAGCGCGGCGCCCTTCGGCCCCGCATTACGCCGCAGCTCGCCGACGAGGCGTTTCTGCTCGGGTGCGGGAAGAGCCCACAGGTAGGCGCGGCCGATGGCGGTGTGGCCCATCGGCAGCACGGAGCCCACGCCCATGCGTAGGGTGGCCACGCGATGGCCGGCGCGATAGCCGACGTACAGGATGTCGAGGCCGTCGCGGATACCGAGCGCCACCGAAGCGTTGAGCCGGTCCGCGAGATCCTGCATGAACGGGTGCGCCACCGGCAGGAGATCGCTGGTGGCAAGGTACGCGTGTCCGATGGCAAGCGGGCCGGTCGCGAGCTCGAAATCGCGCCGCCCGGGCACGTGCCGCACAAACCCGAGCTGGATCAGCGTGCTCGTGAGCCGCGACACCGTCGCCTTCGGCAGCCCGGTGCGGCGCACGATCTCTGCGTTGGTGAGCGGCGCGCGTTCCGACCTGAACGCGCGCAGCACCTGCATGCCGCGCTCCACCGTGAGGACTGCGGGCGCACTGCCGGCGAGTGTGGTCGAGGCGCTCATTCTCGTTGGACCCCATCCAGCTGGTTGAGTGCGTCGGCCATTGCGATCAGGCGCGGGGCGAGCTCGCGCTCGACGCGCGGCCGCGTGAGCTGCGCGCCCGCTCCCACGCACGCGAGCACCAGCGGCGCCTCACCTTCGATCAGGAGCGGCGCCGCGACTATAGCGAGCTCGTGATCCCACTCGCCGATCGATGCGCAGAAGCCCTTGTCGTGCGCCTGTGCCACCCCATGGCTCAGCCGCCGCCGCATCCGCGGCCATGCGCCCGCCATTCGACGCTCGAGGTTCTCCAGGAGATAAAAGCGCTCGATGTCCGGAAGTGCCGCGAGCAGCGCCCACCCGATCGGAGACCCGGCGATTCCGACGCGCGAGCCGACGTGCAGGTTGAGCGCCAGGGGCGCCTGCGGGTTGCTGCATGCTTCGAGCACGATGAGGTCAAGGCGATCGCGAGCGCTCAGGCTGACGTGAACCTTGTACTTGTCCGAGAACGCCTTCATCCGGTCGCGCGCGCGGCGCTGAACATCCGAATTGGCGATCGCCGCGTATCCCAGTGCGAGCACCGACGGCGCGAGGCGGTACTTGCGCCCCACGGGCTCGTAGCGCAGGTAGCCGAGCAGCACAAGCGATTGCGCGATCCGGCTCACCGTCGACGCCGGCAGACCCGTGCGCGCGTTGAGATCGCGGTTGCCGAGCCACCGCTCCTGCGGGGTGAAGGCGCCGAGCAGCGCAAGCGCACGCGCGAACGGCATCACCATTGAGCGGCGCGGATCGCGGTCCTGCCCGGTCCGCGCATGCTCGCTGTGCGCAGCGGTCGCCTTGCGCACCGGGCGCGGCGCTGCCATCGTCGATTCCATGGCTCGCGGTATCGCCACTACACGCGCACCGCCACGGCGCGGACCTCCTCGAGCGCCGCGGGGTTGTCGAGCGACGACAGGTCACCGGCCGGCAAGCCGCAATATGCACTGCGGATCACGCGCCGCATCACCTTCGAACTGCGCGTCTTCGGCAGCTGCGAGACCGCGTGCACCGCCGCCGGCCGAAAAGGCCGGCCGAGCTTTTCATCCACATGATCCGCCACGCGCCGGCCGAGCGCTGAAGCATCGACGTCGCATGCGCTGGCCTTGACGACGAAGACGACCAGTCGCTGGCCCTTGTCGCGGTCGTCGACGCCGATCGCCGCGGCTTCGCTGACTTCCGGGAGCTCGAGGACCACCTCCTCAACCTCCGCCGGCCCGAGCCGCTTGCCCGCGACCTTCAGCGTGTCGTCGGAGCGCCCCATCATGACGAAAGTGCCGTCCTCACGGCGCAGCGCCAGGTCGCCGTGGACCCACACCCCCGGGAGCGTTCGCCAGTAGCTGTCGAGGTAGCGCTCGTCGTCCTCCCAGAACGAGTGCGTCATGCCGACGAAGGGCTTGCGCACGACGAGCTCGCCGACCGCATCGGTGACGGGATGGCCCTGCGCATCGACCACATCGACCTCGATCCCCGGCGACACCGTGTTGAAGCCGCCCGGCGGGATCGGCCGCACCACCACACTCGACAGCAGCGCGCCGGACACCTCCGTGCCCCCCGTGTAGTTGACGAGGGGCTGCGTGCCGCGGCCGAACGTTCGCTGGAACCAGGCGAAGTGCTCGGGATCGATGACCTCGCCCGCGGTGATCAGAAGCCGCACGCTGTCGACGTGGCCACGAAGCGCGGCCTGCTCGTTGCTCGCCATCCCCCGAATCAGCGTCGGTGCGGAGCCGAAGTGCGTGATCCGGTGCCGCTCGATCAGGCGCGACATGCGCGACCAGTCGGGGTAGTCCGGAGCGCCGTCGTAGCACACGAGGGTCGCGCCCCGCAGAAGCGCGCACGACAGGACGAGCGATCCCGCGATCCACCCCATGTCCGCGGGCCAGCTGAACACGTCGCCCGGGTCCACGTCGAAATGGACCACCGCGTCGTGGGCGATCTTGAGTGGAAAGCTGCCATGCGTGTGCACGACACCTTTCGGCTTGCCCGTCGTGCCCGACGTGTAGATGAGCATGAACGGGGCATTCGGGTCGACCACGGCGCGGGTGATGCTCCGGCCCTGCGCACGTTGCGCGATCTCGTGCCAATCGCAGTCGCGCGGATCGGACAGCGGCTCGCCGAAGTTGCGCTTCCAGACGACGGTGCGCAGCGACGGCAGACGTTGCCACGCCTGGCGCATCGCGGTCTCGACGCTCACGCGCTTGCCGCGACGTGCGAAGCCGGTCGTAGCCAGGACCACGCTCGCCTGTGCCGGCGCGAGGCGCGCCACGATCGCATCCACGCCGAAGCCGCTGAAGAGCGGCACGACGACCGCGCCGAGCCAGGCGATGGCGAGCAGCGATACGGTCGCCTCCACACCGTTCTCCATCAGCAGGCCCACGCGGTCGCCGCGCTCGACGCCAATACCGGTGAGCGCAGCAGCCAACTCGCGCACGCGCGTGTCGAGCTCGGCGTAGGTGAGCGCCTGGATGCTGCCATCCTCGCGCTCGGCGACGATCGCTTTCTGCTGCGCGGTACCGGCGCGGTACGCCCAGGCGAGGACGGTGTCGACCCAGTTGAGCCGTCCGCCGGGAAACCAGCGCGGAAATTCGACGCCGGCAGCGAGGTCGACGTAGGCATGCGGGGGCGCGTCCCACACGATCTCGCAGTACCTCGTCACCACCTCCCAGTAGGCCGCCGGATCGCGCACCGAAGCGGCAAGCAGGTCCTCGTAGCGGGTCACGCCGACGGCACGCATCAGCCGCGCGACACCCGACGACTCGCGATCGGCGTCGCGCGGATGCCAGGTGCTCGACTCTTTCGCTTTCGGAATCATCGACGGTACGCAATCGCGAAGTGCCGCAGTGCCCCATCATTGGCGAGCGTGGCGGTACGGTCAAACGAACGGTGGCATCGTTCCGTACTTTGGCGTCACACGGAGACGATGCAGTCGGCGCACTGGTCCGGGTGTGTAGCGCAACTGCCATTGTACGGAACTCATGGCAGCGCGAGGTCGACCAGCGACGCTACGTAGCGCATACACGCGTTATGGACCTCGGACTTCCGAGACGCAAAGTGCTCGTGTATCTCGCGTCGGACCGGTCGTGCTACGCGAGCGGCGCGATCTTCACCGTCGACGGTGGCCTCGCGTCGAAGCGCTCGATCAGCTAGAACGCTCGAAGATCGCGGCGATCCCCTGCCCGCCGCCGATGCACATGGTCTCGAGACCGTAGCGCACGCGGCGGCGCTCCATCTCGGGCAGCAGCGTGACCGCGATGCGCGCCCCGGTGGCGCCAACCGGGTGGCCGAGCGAAATCCCCGAGCCGTTGACGTTGAGCCGGTCGTCCAGATCGGCCGGCGTACGCTGCCAGCCCTTCACGCAGGCGAGCGCCTGGCACGCGAACGCCTCGTTGAGCTCGATCAAGTCCATGCGATCGAACGTGAGGCTGCAGCGCTGCAGCACCTTGGTCACCGCCGGAACCGGTCCGATGCCCATGCGCGACGGATCGCAGCCCGCTGCGGCCCATCCGACCAGGTAGCCGATGGGTGTGAGGCCAAGCGCTGCCAGGCGGTCCTCGGCCACCACGAGGCAGGCAGCCGCCGCGTCGTTCTGCTGGCAAGCATTGCCGGCGGTCACCGTGCCGTCTTTCATCACGGGCTTGAGTTTGGCCATGGCGTCGAGAGTCGCATCGTCGCGAATGCCCTCGTCGCGCGCGACCACGACAGCCTCGCCCTTGCGCTGCGGCACGGCAACAGGCACCACCTCGGCGGCAAACCGCCCTTCGCGCCACGCCTGCGCCGCCCGGTGGTGGCTGCGCACCGCGAACGCGTCGGCGGCCGCGCGCGGGATATCGTAGTCGCGCGCGAGGTTCTCCGCCGTCTCGATCATCCCGCTGATCGCGCCGAAGCGCTCCACCGGCTGCGAGCGCTCGCGCCCACGCTCGAGCCGGTCGTGGAATCTCACCGAACCCGCCCGCGCGCCCCAGCGCAGGCTGGTCGTGTAGTACTCGACGTTGCTCATGCTCTCGACGCCGCCGGCCATCACCACGTCGGCGACACCGGTCTGCACCATCATGGCCGCTGTCGCGATCGCCTGCAGGCCGCCGCCGCACCGGCGGTCGAGCTGCATGCCCGCGACCTCGATCGGAAAGCCCGCCTGCAACGCGACCCAGCGACCGGTGCACGGGGTCTCGCCGCTCATATAGCTCTGCGCGAAGATCACGTCGTCCAGGCACACCGGATCGAGCCCGGCGCGCTCGACGATCGCACGCGCCACGATGGCGCCGAGCTCCTCGACTGGCACGGACTTGAGCGCGCCGCCGAACGCCCCGATCGGCGTGCGCAGTGGCGCGACGATCGCCGCCCGCCTAGCCATAGCGGCCGCCAGTGACGTGCAGCGTCTCGCCGGTGATGAAGCCGGCGCGTTCCGACACCAGGAACGCGATCGCGTTGGCCACGTCCACCGGATCCCCCAGCCGCTTGATCGGTTGCGCGTCGATCGCGCGCGTCTTGATCTTCTCGTAGCTCGGCAGCGCCTGCACCATCTCGGTCGGGATGAATCCTGGCGCCACGCAGTTCACGGTGATGCCATAGCGCCCCTCCTCGATCGCGAGTGCGCGCGCAAGCCCGATCAGCCCCGCCTTCGCCGCGGAGTAGTTCGCCTGGCCGGGATTGCCGAAATGGGCGCGCGAGCTCAGGTTCACGATGCGGCCCCAGCGCTGCTCGATCATGCGCGGCACCACCGCCTTGGATGCGAGGTACGCCCCCTTGAGCATCACGTCCATCACCAGCATCCAGTCGTCCTCGCTCATGTTGACGATCAGGTTGTCGCGCGGGAAGCCGGCGTTGTTGACCAGGATGTGGATGCCGCCGAACGTAGCGACCGTCTCCTCGACCAGCCGCTGTACGTCGGCCGCCTTGGTGATGTCGGCGACGACGCAGTGCGCCGCGCGCCCTGCTGCGCGCAGGTCGGCCGTCGTCTGCCGCGCGCGCTCCGCGTTCAGGTCCGTGATTACGACCTTCGCACCCTCCTCCGCGAGGCAGCGTGCCGTGGCCGCACCCAGGCCCCGCGCAGACCCGGTCACGATCGCCACTTTGTCCACGATACCCAGGTCCATGCCTTCTCCTCAATGAAGATCGACGCGTGCGTGGTCGAGCACGACCACGCCACGCTCGACAGCGGTGGTGCGCAGCGAAACGACGCCACTGTCCACCCACAGGTCGGTACGCAGCGTGTCTCCAGGAAGCGCGGGCGCGGTGAAGCGCACGCGCATCGCCTTGAACCGGCGCGGATCGTAATCGAGCAGCGTACGCAATACCGCGTGCGCTGCCACCCCCATGGTCGCCATGCCGTGCAGGATCGGCCGGTCGAAACCCGCGGCGCGTGCGACCCCAGGATCCGCGTGCAGCGGATTGAGGTCGCCGCAAAGCCGGTAGATCAGTGCCGCCTGCGGCAGCGTGCGCAGATTGCACGACGCGTCGGGGGCCCGGTCCGGGACGGCGTGCGGGGCCAGCGGCGCGCCGTCGCTGCCGCCCTCGCCGAACCCACCGTCGCCACGGAGCAAGCTCAGTTGCGTCACCGTCGCAAGCTTTCGGCCGGAAGCAGCATCGAGCACTTCACGCTGCTGCTCGAGTTGCGCGCCCCTGTCGCGCCCACGGTCCCACAGCGCGCAGATACGGTTGTGTCCGACGACCCGGCCGCGCACAGGCAGCGGTGCGTGGAGCTCGATGCGCTGCTCGGCGTGCACGAGCCGGCGCCAGTCGATGCCGGCATCGGGGTCGCGGGCCCAAAACCCCGGATACGCCAGAACATTGGCCATGGTGGGCAGCGCCAGCAGCGAGGCCCCGTCGACGCCCTCGTAGACGTAGCGCAGCTCGCCCGCGTGGAGCGGGTCCCCGCCGAGCCCGACGCCGAGCGCGTAAAGCTGCGTATCGCGATGCTCGTACGCGTGCTCGATCGGCTCGAAGCGGCGGGTGAGGAGCGCTCTGGGGTCGAGGGCCATGGTCGGTGAAGGTGCCGGATTCAGGCGTTGCCGGTCAACGTACTGCCGGCAGTCATTCCGTACGATGGAAGGCGGTCTGTCGCGTTTCGAAGAAGCGCACACTATGCCGGCCGCACCCACCGCTTCCGATACACGGAACGATGCTCCGGCGGCGGTTGACCGCGGTCATGCCGGCAGCCGATCATTCGCCGCTTCCACCGCCGCCCTCCGACGCTCCATGATCCGCGACCAGGAAACGCTCGCCATCCTCCTCGCCAATGTCGCCCGCTTCGTGCGCGAGCAGCTCGTCCCCAACGAGGAGCTCGTGGCGGAGACGGATGAAGTTCCCGCCGACATCGTGGCGCAGATGAAGGCGATGGGACTGTTCGGGCTCACTATCCCGGAGGCCTACGGGGGCCTCGCGCTGACGATGGAGGAGGAGGTCCTGGTCGTGCTGGAGCTCGGCCGCACGTCGCCCGCCTTCCGCTCGGTGTTCGGGACCAACGTCGGCATCGGGTCGCAGGGCCTCGTGCTCGACGGCACCGAAGAGCAGAAGCGGAAGTATCTGCCGGGCATGGCCACGGGCGAGCTCATCGCGTCGTTCGCGCTGACCGAGCCCGAGGCCGGGTCGGATGCGGCCTCGCTACGCACCTCGGCGCGGCGCGAAGGCGACAGGTACGTGGTCAATGGCACCAAGCGCTTCATCACCAACGCGCCGCACGCCGGGCTGTTCACGCTGATGGCGCGCACCAATTCCGACGACCCGGGCGCCGGCGGCATCTCTGCGTTCATCGTCGAGGCGAAGACCCCCGGTATCTCGTTCGGCAAGCGCGACCGCAAGATGGGCCAAAAAGGCGCACACACCTGCGACGTCATCTTCGACAGTTGCCGCGTACCCGCGGCGAACTTGATCGGCGGGGTGGAGGGCCGCGGCTTCAAGACTGCGATGAAAGTGCTGGACAAGGGCCGCATCCACATCGCCGCCATGTGCGTCGCGGCAGCCGAGCGCATGCTCGCGGACGCGCTCGCCTACGCCGTGCAGCGCAAGCAGTTCGGCCAGCCGATCGCCGGGTTCCAGCTGGTACAGGCGATGCTCGCCGAAAGCAAGGCCGAGATCTACGCGGCGCGCAGCATGGTGCTCGACGCCGCGCGCCTGCGTGACGAGGGTCTGCCGGTGGCGACCGAAGCTTCGTGTTGCAAGCTCTTCGCCTCCGAGATGTGCGGCCGCGTGGCCGACCGCGCCGTCCAGATCTTCGGCGGGGCGGGCTACATGAGCGAGTACGGCATCGAGCGGTTCTACCGCGACGTGCGCCTGTTCCGCATCTACGAGGGAACCACGCAGATCCAGCAGCTCGTGATCGCGCGCAACATGATCCGCGAGCTCGGCGTGCCCCAGTTCGACCGCTGACCCGGCAGATCGGTAGGTAGAGCCGGCGGAGAACCCCTGGGAGGCTACCGTGTCCACACGGCGGGCTGAAGCCCGCCCCGCAACTTCGACGACCGTCTCAATCCGGCACCACCGCCGTCGCCTCGATCTCGACCTTCGCGCGGTCCTCGATCAGCGCCGCAACTTCCACCGCGGTCATCGCGATCGAGTAGCTGCCGATGAGTTCGCGAAACGCGCGGCCGAT
>JADLEZ010000683.1 GCA_020845855.1 Burkholderiales bacterium | reverse complement strand
GGTGTTGGCGAGCGTCACCCCCATCTGCTCGGCGATCGCCATGAAGAGGTTGTTGAACACCTCGAGCAGTACGGGATCGGCGGTGGTGCCGATGGCGTGCGCGCGCCGCGCGGCCTCCACGCGGTCGAGCACGAGGTGGTCGCGCGCGGTGAGCGTGGCGCGCCAGCCCGGCTCGATCACGGTGGTCGCGTTCTGCTCGCGAATGACCGCGGGTCCCGCGATCGCGTCGCCCGGGCGCAGGTCGCCGCGCTCGAACACCGGTGCATCGTGGAAAGCGCCGCCGGTGTACACCCGGTTGACCTTGAGCGGCCGCAAGTCCCCCGCGCGCGGCGCGAACGCGGGCGCGAGCGAAGCGGCCGACTCGTTGCGCCCCACCGCCTCCACTGCGATCGCCTCGACGACGAGCGCGCGGCCCGGCATCAGGAAGCCGTACTGCTGGCGGTAGCGCCGCTCGAACTCGCCGACGATACCGTCGACGTCACCCACGAACGGCAACTCGAGCGTCGTATCGGTGCCGTCGTACTTCACGTGCAGCGAGCGGTGGCAGTCGATGCGCGCGGAGACTACCCCCTGCCGCTCGACCTCGTCCCGCACGAGCGAGGCGAGGCGCGCGAACGCGGACTCGGTCGCGGCGAGCGCGGCTTCGGACAGGACTGCCTCCACCGCTTCCTGGCGCAGCGCGCGCACGTCCGCGAGCCCCATGCCGTACGCCGACAGCACGCCCGCGAACGGATGGATGAACACGCGCGTCATCCCGAGCGCGTCGGCGACGAGGCACGCGTGCTGCCCGGCGGCGCCGCCGAAGCAGCACAGCGTGTACTCGGTGACGTCGTAGCCGCGCTGCACCGAGATGTGCTTGATCGCGTTGGCCATGTTTTCCACCGCGATGCGCAGGAAGCCGTCCGCCGCCTCCTCGGGCGTGCGTCCGGCCTCGCGCGCGAGCGTCTCGAATTTGCCGCGGACCGCCTGCGCGTCCAGCGGCTCGCGGCCGCTCGCGCCGAAGACCTTGGGAAACAGCTCGGGGTCGAGCTTGCCGACCATCACGTTGCAATCGGTGACGGTGAGCGGACCGCCGCGCCGGTACGCCGCCGGCCCCGGATTGGCGCCGGCCGACTGCGGTCCCACGCGAAAGCGTGCGCCATCGAAGCTGCAGATCGAGCCGCCGCCCGCCGCCACCGTGTGGATCTTCATCATCGGCGCGCGCAGGCGCACGCCCGCCACCTCGGTCACGAACGCGCGCTCGTACTCGCCCGCCCAGTGCGTGACGTCGGTGGACGTGCCGCCCATGTCGAAGCCGATGATCTTGTCGAAGCCGGCCAGCCGCGAGACCTCGACCGCGCCGACGATGCCCCCCGCCGGTCCGGACAGGATCGCGTCCTTGCCCTGGAAGCGATGCGCGTCGGTCAAGCCTCCGCTCGACTGCATGAATTGCAGGTTCACCTTCGTATCGACGCGCCCGCCGGTGAGCGAGCGCTCCACCTCGTCGACGTACCGGCGCAGGATCGGCGACAGGTACGCGTCGACCACGGTCGTGTCCCCGCGCGACACGATCTTCATGAGCGGGCTCACTTCGCTCGACACCGACACCTGCGCAAAGCCGATGGCGCGCGCGAGGCGGGCAAGCGCGGCTTCGTGCGCGGGGTAGCGGTAGCCGTGCATGAGCACGATCGCGACGGCGCGAATGCCGTCGGCGTACGCCGTACGCAAGGCCGCGTCAGCCCGAGCCAAGTCGGGCAGCAGCACGACCTCGCCACGCGCGCCGATGCGCTCGTCGACCTCGATCACCCGTTCGTACAGGAGTGTCGGCAAGTCGATGCGGCGCACGAAGAGCTTTGGCCGGTTCTGGTAGCCGATGCGCAGCGCGTCGGCGAAGCCGCGCGTGATGACGAGCGCCGTGCGCTCGCCGCTGCGGGTGAGCAGCGCGTTGGTCGCAACCGTGGTCCCCATCTTCACCGCCTCGATCGCGTGCGCCGGGATCGGTGCGTCGGGCGCAAGGCCGAGGATGTCGCGGACGCCCTGCACCGCGGCGTCGGCGTAGCGCTCCGGGTTCTCCGACAGGAGCTTGTGCGTGACCAGCGTGCCGTCCGCCCGCCGGGCGACGATGTCGGTGAAGGTGCCGCCGCGGTCGATCCAGAACTGCATCTCAGGAGTCAGGAGTCAGGAGTCAGAGGACAGACGCGCTGGTGTATCCGGTGGCGGCGCATCGAGCGCCGATGCCGCGTCCGTGGATGTCGCCCACGCTCATACCCCGCCAGAAGAGACTCTACCGCAACTGTCTTCTGTCCTCTGTCTTCTGTTCCCTGATTGTGGTACATATCGCCGCTTGCGCGGCTCCCCGAGCTTCGCGTCGCGCCTTTAGGGAGACTTCCGATGAAAAGATTGTTCGCCGTCGCCGCCGCGATCGGCCTCGCGCTCGCGTTGCCGGCCTCGGCGCAAACGAAATGGGACCTGCCCACCGCGTATCCCGCCTCCAATTTCCACACCGAGAACATCCAGCAGTTCGCCAACGACGTCGACCGCGCGACCGGCGGCAAGCTCAGGATCCAGGTCCACCCCAACGCATCGCTGTTCAAGGCGCCGGAGATCAAGCGCGCCGTGCAGGGCAACCAGGCGCAACTCGGCGAGATCCTGCTCGTGAACTTCGAGAACGAGGACCCGCTGTACGGCCTCGACGGCATTCCATTCCTCGCGACCTCGTACGGCGAGTCGCTCAAGCTGTACAAGGCGTCGCGCAAGGCGCTCGACGACCGCCTCGCGAAGCAGGGCATGAAGCTCCTGTTCAGCGTGCCGTGGGGACCGCAGGGCATCTACACCAATCGTACGCTCAACTCGACCGCGGACATGAAGGGACTCAAGTGGCGCGCGTACAGCCCGGCCACGTCGAAGATCGCCGAGCTCGTGGGAGCTCAGCCGATCACGATCCAGGCCGCCGAGGTGCCGCAGGCGCTCGCCACCGGCGTCATGGATTCGTACATGTCTTCGGGCGCGACGGGCTTCGACTCGAAGACGTACGAGCACATCAAGAACTGGTACGACACGCAGGCGTGGCTGCCCAAGAACGCGGTCATCGTCAACGTGAAGGCGTTCGAGGCCCTGGACAAGTCGACCCAGGGCGCGCTCCTCAAGGCAGCCGCCGACGCCGAAGCCCGCGGCTGGAAGCTGTCCGCCGAGAAGAACGGCTGGTACCTCGACCAGCTCAAGGGCAAGGGCATGAAGATCGTCAAGCCCTCGGACCAGCTCTCCGCGGACCTGCGCAAGGTCGGCAACCACATGCTCGCCGAATGGCAACGCAAGGCGGGCGAGGACGGCAAGAAGGTGATCGAGGCCTACCGCGTATCGCAATAGCGCCGGCCTTTCGTGCGCACGCTGCTCGACCGCCTCTACAACGCCGCCGGATACCTGGCGGCGTTGTTCTTGGTAGGTACGCTCGCGATGGTGCTCACCGGCATCGCCGGCCGCATCTTTCGCTTCCACGTGCCCGGCACCGATTCCTACGCGGGCTACTGCATGGCCGCCGCCGGGTTCCTCGCGCTGGCGCACACGTTCAAGCGCGGCGAGCACATCCGCGTGACGCTCCTGCTCGAGCACGTGGCGCGGCGGGCGCGGCGAGCGCTCGAGTTGTGGTCGCTCGCCATCGGGACGATCCTCGTCGCCGCGTTCGCGTACTACAGCGTGCGCCTCGCCTACCAGTCGTGGCAATTCAACGACATCTCCACGGGCACGGACGCCACACCCTTGTGGGTCCCGCAGCTCGCGATGGCGGCGGGCACGCTCGTGCTCCTCGTGGCGCTGGCCGACGAGCTCGTGCTCGAGTTGCGCGGCGCCCGGGTGGCGAGGGCGCCCGCGGAGGCGCTGCGCAATGAGTGATGCGGCGATCACCGCGCTCCTGGTCGTCGCGCTGTTCGCGCTGCTCGGCAGCGGCGTGTGGATCGGGCTCGCGCTCGCGGGTGTCGCCTGGATCGGCATGGAGCTGTGGAGCTCGCGGCCGGCGGGCGACGCCATGGCGGTCACGATCTGGGGGGCGGCGTCGTCGTGGACCCTGACCGCGCTGCCCCTGTTCTGCTGGATGGGCGAGATCCTCTTCCGCACGCGCCTGTCGGAGGACATGTTCCGCGGCCTCGCCCCCTGGCTCGAGCGGGTGCCCGGCCGGCTCCTGCACACCAACATCATCGGCTGCACGATTTTCGCGGCGGTCTCCGGCTCGTCCGCGGCCACCTGCGCAACCATCGGCAGGATGACGCTGCCGGAGCTCGCGAGCCGCGGCTACCCGGAGGGCATCACGGTAGGCTCGCTGGCCGGCGCCGGAACGCTCGGGCTCCTGATCCCGCCGTCGATCATCATGATCGTCTACGGCGTCACCGCCAACGTGTCGATCGCGCAGCTGTTCATCGCCGGCATCGTCCCCGGCGTCCTGCTCGCCGCGCTGTTCTCCGGATACATCGTCGTATGGGCGCTGGTCCACCCGCAGGCGGTCCCGGCCGCGAGCGAGCACACGACACTCGCGCAAAAACTTTACGCGGCGCGCCACCTGCTGCCGGTCCTGGCGCTGATCGCGCTGGTCCTGGGCTCGATCTACGCCGGCATCGCCACCGCGACCGAGGCCGCGGCATTCGGCGTCGTCGGCGCGCTCGCCGTCTCCGCGATGCAGGGGTCGCTGTCCCGCAGGACGTTCATGGATAGCCTCATGGGCGCCACCCGGCTGTACTGCATGATCGCGCTGATCCTCGCGGGTGCCGCGTTCCTCACCTTGTCGATGGGCTACATCGGGCTGCCGCGGCATCTCGCGGAGTGGATCGGCTCGCTCGGCCTGTCGCCGTTCGCGCTGGTCGTGGCGCTGACCGTGTTCTACATCGTGCTCGGCTGCTTCCTCGACGGCATCTCGATGGTCGTGCTGACGATGGGTGTGATCCTGCCGACGGTGGAGAAGGCGGGGATCGATCTGCTCTGGTTCGGCATCTTCATCGTGCTGGTGGTCGAGATGGCGCAGATCACGCCGCCGGTCGGCTTCAATCTCTTCGTGCTGCAGGGGATGACCGGCAGGCAGATCACGTGGATCGCGCGCAACACGGTACCGATGTTCGTGCTGATGGTCGCCGCGGTGCTCCTGATCTGGTACGTGCCGGACCTGATCACGTTCCTGCCGCGGCAGATGAAGATGGGATGAGCGAAGGATATCGCTTCGGCGCCTGATGTCCGGCCATGCCGACCTGATCGACGCCTTCTGCGACCAGCTCTGGCTGCAGGACGGGCTCGCCGCCGCGTCGCTCGCGAGCTACCGCCGCGACCTCACCGCTTGGGCTGCCTGGCTCGGCAAGCGAGGGCTGTTGTCCGCCGACCGCGGCGACGTGGAGGCATGGCTCGCGCATCAGTTCAAGGCCAAGGCGAAAGCGAGCTCGGTCGCGCGCCGTCTGTCCGCGCTCAAGCGCTTCTACCGCATGCAGCTTACGCGCGCGACGATGGACGAGGACCCCACCCTGCGCGTGCGTGCGCCGCGCAAGCCGCGGCGCCTGCCGAAGCTCTTGTCGGAGGCGCAAGTGGAGGCGCTGCTGGAGGCGCCGGACATCGAGACGGCGCTGGGGCTGCGCGACCGCGCGATGCTGGAAACGCTGTACGCGACCGGCTTGCGCGTATCCGAGCTCGTGGGGCTCAAGATCGCGCAGGTCGCGCTCGATGTCGGCGTCGTGCGTGCGCTCGGCAAGGGCAGCAAGGAGCGCCTCGTGCCCCTGGGCGACGAAGCGGCGGCGTGGATCGAGCGCTACCGCAAGGCGGCGCGGCCCGAGCTCGCCGGTACGGCGAAGGTCGATCACCTCTTCGTCACCGCGCGGCGCGGGCCGCTCACCCGCCAGGCGTTCTGGGCGCTGACCAAGCGCTACGCGGCGCGCGCCGGCATCCCGGCCGCAACGCTGTCGCCCCACGTGCTGCGCCACGCTTTCGCCACGCATCTTTTGAACCACGGCGCCGACCTGCGGGTCGTGCAGCTCCTGCTCGGCCACGCCGACATCACGACCACGACCATCTACACCCACGTGGCGCGCGAGCGATTGAAGCAACTGCACTCCCGGCATCACCCTCGTGGATAGAATCCGTTCCGTGCCCGAGTCTCCACCGAAACGCAGTCCCCTCGCCAATGCACGCATCCTCGCGCGGCGCCAGGCCCTGCGCCTGCGCGCCTGGCATCGCTGGCGCGACGGCGGTCCCGGCGATCCCGCGCGCATCCGCCCCGGCACGCGCATTCCCTTCCGGTGCAACCTCTGCGGCACGGCCAACGCGGGCACGCTGGCCGAGCTGTCGCGCGAGGCGCTCACCTGCGCGCACTGCGGCTCCAACGTGCGCTTTCGCGCGATGGCCTACCTCGTGACCAAGGAAGTGCTGGGCGCGCCGCTCCTGCTGCCCGGCCTGCCGCTGCGCAAGGACATCGCGGGCGTGGGCCTGTCCGACGCGATGACCTACGCCGCGCCGCTCGCGGAGAAGTTCGATTACGAGAACACGTTCTATCACACGGACCCGCATCTGGACATCGCCGACATCGACGCGTCGCGCGTCGGCCGCTACGACTTCCTCGTCGCGAGCGACGTGTTCGAGCACGTGGCACCGCCGGTGGCGCCCGCGTTCGCCAATGCGCGAAGGATGCTCAAGCCCGGCGGCAAGCTCGTCTTCACCGTTCCGTTCACGCTCGACGGCGAAACGAAAGAGCATTTTCCGGAGCTCTTCGACTGGTCGCTGACCGAGGACGGCGGGACCTGGACGCTGACCAACCGCACGCGCGAGGGGAAGCGCGAGACGTTCACCGACCTCGTGTTCCACGGCGGCCCGGGGTCGACGCTCGAGATGCGCGTGTTCTCGCTCGAGTCGCTCATGCGCGAGTTCGCGGCCGCGGGCTTCGCGCGCGTGCGCATCGCCTCCGAGCCGTACCTGCCCTTCGGCATCCACTGGCCGGAGCCGTGGTCGGTGCCGCTCGTCGCTTACGCATAGATGTCGAAAGACAGGCACCCCGTCACCGCGGCCGTGCGCGTGCTGCGCGAGCACGGCGTCGAGTTCACGCATCATCCCTACGAGTACGAGGAGCGCGGCGGCACCGCGGTGTCCGCGCGCGAGCTCGGCGTGGCCGAGCACGCGGTGGTGAAGACGCTGGTCATGGAAGACGATGCGAGGCGGCCGCTGATCGTACTGATGCACGGCGACCGCGAAGTGTCGACCAAGAACCTCGCGCGCCACCTCGGCGTGAAGACCGTGTCGCCCTGCGATCCGGCCGTGGCCGACCGCCACTCGGGCTACCAGGTCGGCGGCACGAGTCCGTTCGGGACCCGCAGGACCATGCCCGTGTACCTGCAGCGCACGGTCGCCGAGCTGCCCTACGTCTACGTCAACGGGGGTAAGCGCGGCTATCTCGTGGGTCTCACGCCAGCCGATCTCGTGCGCGTGCTGAAGCGGGTGCTGGTCGATATCATGGCGTAGCACCCTGATGCACAACGCGATCGACGGCCGCGGCGTGCGCACGACGCGCGTTGTGTGGTGCTGCTTCCGGCGGTCGCCCGACGGGCCGCCCCTAGGGCGACCGCGTGAAATCAACCTCGATGCAAAAGGCGCAACTTGAGCTTCCCCGTCATCCTCAGGGCCGCTCGACCGCCTTTTGCATCGACCTGCTAGTCCGCTCGATCTCCACGCCGATCTCGCGCACCGCGGCGAGCGCGCCGAGCTTCGCCACCCGCACCTTGACCCACGGCACGCCGAATTCGGTGAGGACGAGCTGCGCGAGCCGCTCCGCGAAGCGCTCCAGAAGCGGCGGCGGCGCGTCGCGCGCGAAGACCTTGAGGCGCTCCACCACCTT
>JADLEZ010000682.1 GCA_020845855.1 Burkholderiales bacterium | reverse complement strand
CTTGCCCAGCGGCCGAAGTCCGAGCGGGACGCGGTGCTGGCGGAGGCGCTGCGCTTGGCGACGCCGGCCACGGCCGAAGCCAGGCCCTAGCCAACGCACCAAGTCCCTGATATAGTAAGTGGTTACCTTGCCTCACCCGCCGCAGACGGGGAGGCCGCCGACGGCCAGAAGTCGCCAACAAGACGAGCCGTCATCAACCAGTCCGAAAGGAGCGCTCTGCACATGCGTCACTACGAAATCGTATTCATCGTCCACCCCGACCAGAGCGAGCAGGTGCCCGCGATGATCGAGCGGTACCGGACGATGCTCACCGGCCGCAAGGGCCATATCCATCGGCTCGAGGACTGGGGTCGCCGCCAGCTCGCGTACCCCATCCAGAAGGTGCACAAGGCGCACTACGTGCTCATGAACATCGAGTGCGACAAGGAGACGCTCGGCGAGCTCGAGCACGCGTTCAAGTTCAACGACGCGGTGCTGCGCCACCTCATCGTGGCCACGACGGAAGCCAAGGTCGCCCCGTCGCCCATGATGAAGGAAGAGAAGGCGCGCTCGCTCACCAACCGCGAAGCGACGCGCGAAGGCGCGGAGGCGGCGGCGCCCGCGCCCGCGGCGCCGGCGGCGGCTTAGCCCGGAAGACGAGAACCGCGAGCGACGGACGACGTGCCGGAGGCCAACCGGCTCACGCTCGACGCCACCCTCGCCGCCCGCGACACGCTTCGCTATACGCCCGCCGGCATCCCGGCCATCGACTGCACGCTGCGTCACGCGTCGATGCAGGAAGAGGCAGGCGGGCAGCGCAAGGTCGAGTGCGAGCTGCATGCGGTGGCGTTCGCGGACGTGGCCCGGAGGCTGTCCCGGATCGCCGTCGGTAGCGAGCTGCGCTGCGAGGGCTTCCTCGCGCGCCGCTACCGCACCGGCGTCACCGTCGCAATGCACATCACGAACATCGCGTAGACGAAAGGAAACGAACCATGCCCCGCCCGATGGGAAGAGGTAAAGGCAAAGGCAAGAAGGACATCAAGAAGCGCGACCGCGGCAATGCGCTGTTCAAGCGGCGCAAGTTCTGCCGGTTCACGGCCGAGAAGGTGGTCGAGATCGACTACAAGGACATCGACGTCCTGAAGGACTTCGTGCAAGAGAACGGCAAGATCATGCCGGCGCGCGTGACGGGCACCAAGGCCCGCTACCAGCGCCAGCTCTCCACCGCCATCAAGCGCGCGCAATACCTGGCGCTCCTGCCGTTCACGGATCGCCACTAGGAGCCTTCTCATGCAGATCATCCTGCTCGAAAAGATCGCCAACGTCGGCAACCTGGGCGACGTGGTGAAGGTGAAGAACGGCTTCGCGCGCAACTTCCTGATCCCGCAAGGCAAGGCCAAGCGCGCCACGCCGGAGAACCTGAAAGCGATCGAGGCCAGGCGGGCCGAGCTGGAAGCGGCCGCCAACGCCAAGGTCGTGGCTGCGCAAGGGGTGGCGGAGAAGCTCGAGGGTATGAACGTTCGCATCACCCAAAAGGCGGGCGTGGATGGGCGCCTGTTCGGCTCGGTCACCAACGCGGACATCGTCGCCGCCCTGAAGGCGCAGGGCATCGAGCTCGAGAAGGCCATGGTGCGGATGCCCGAGGGGCCGATCAAGCAGGTCGGCGAGTTCCCGCTGACGGTGGCGCCGCACACCGACGTCGTCGCGCAGATCACGGTGACGGTGGTGGGCGATACCGCGGCGCAAGGCTAGACTGGCCCCTTTCCTGTCATCCCGGGCGAAGCGAGGTATCCGTACCCTTTCGTGTCATTCCTCGCTGCGCTCGGAACGACACGATTTCGACGAACGACCAGCGACGTATCGCATCACCGGAGAGCCTCGCGCGAGTGCGGCGCTTTTTGTCGCATCGTCCGTTCGTCGAATCTCCCGGCGACGACCATGCCAAGCTAGAATCGGGCTTCCTCCCCGCGGCACGCCCATGCCCGACGATCCCCAACTCGACGCGCTGAAGCTGCCGCCCCATTCGCTGGAGGCGGAGCAGTCGATCCTCGGCGGCCTCCTGCTCGACAACGAGGCCGCGGACCGCATCGGCGACTTGGTCTACGAGGAGGATTTCTACAGCGACGCGCACCGGGTGATCTACCGGCACATCGTCGCGCTGGCGGGTGAAGGCAAGCCGGTGGACGTGGTGACGCTGTCGGAGGCCCTGGCTTCGGCGCAGAAGCTCGACTACGTCGGCGGGCTCGCGTACCTCGGCGTACTCGTGGCCAACGTGCCGTCGGCCGCGAACATCCGGCATTACGCGCAAATCGTGCGCGAGCGCTCGATCCTGCGCCAGCTTGCCGCAACCGCGGGCGAGATCGCCGACTCCGCCTACAACCCGCTCGGGCGCAACGCGCGCAACGTGCTCGACGAGGCGGAAGCCAAGGTGCTGCACATCGCGGAGCAGGGCGGCCGCGGCCAGCGAACGTACACGCCGCTCAAGGACCTGCTGGTCGGCGCGGTCGAGCGCATCGAGACGCTGTACAACCGCGACAACCCATCCGACGTCACCGGTGTCGCCACCGGATTCGCCGACCTCGACAAGGAGACGGCAGGACTGCAGCCGGGGGATTTGATCATCGTGGCTGGAAGGCCGAGCATGGGGAAGGCGCAGCCGCTTTCCGCCAAGGTGCTCGGTCCGCGTGGCTGGAAGGCGATGGGCGAGCTTGAAGTCGGCGATGCGATCGCTTCCGTCGATGGGACGCCGTCGATCGTGACCGGTGTCTTCCCTCAGGGCGAGCGCGAAGTCTATCGCGTCACCTTCTCCGATGGGCGCAGCACGCTCGCGTGCGCCGAACATCTGTGGCGTGTCCATTATCGCAATTGGCCGCGGCCGCGAATCATGAGCACGGCGCACGTCGCGCACAAGCTTTCCCGAGTCCGCTATCGCGGCCGTCTGTGGATCGACATGCCGTCCGGAGATTGGGGCAGGGACGAGCGCTTGCCGGTCG
>JADLEZ010000681.1 GCA_020845855.1 Burkholderiales bacterium | reverse complement strand
CGCAGCGCTTCATCGATGTCGTGTGTCACGAACAGGATGGTCTTGCCCGAAGCCCGGTGGATGCCCGCGAGCTCGTGTTGCAAGGCGTCGCGAGTGACCGGGTCGAGCGAGCCGAAGGGTTCGTCCATCAGCAGGATGTCGGGATCGGCGGCCAGCGCCCGCGCCACGCCGACGCGTTGCTGCTGTCCTCCGGACAACTGGTGCGGATAGCGGCGGCGATAGGCTTCCGGCGCGAGATCCAGGAGCTCCATCAGCTCGGTGACCCGGTCGCGCACGCGTGCGTGCGTCCAGCCCAGCAGATCCGGCACCGTGGCGATGTTCTGTTCCACGGTCCAATGTGGAAAGAGCCCGATCGACTGGATCGCGTAGCCCATACGGCGGCGCAACGCTTCCGGCTTGAAGCGCCGGATCTCTTCGCCCGCGAACAGGATGCGCCCGCGGTCGTGCTCGACCATGCGGTTGACGAGCTTCAGCATCGTCGACTTGCCCGAACCGGAGCGGCCGATGACCACGACGAACTCGCCTTTCCCGATCGAAAGCGAAACGTCGTCGATGGCCACCCGGTCGGCGAACGCCTTGCCGACGTGCTCGAACGTGATCATGCTTGCGCGCTGACGCGACGGCCGGCCAGGAGCCGAAGGGCGGCGTCCGCCGCGATCGCCAGCGCGACGACGGGAATGACGCCGAGCAGGACGAGGTCGAGTGCGCCACTCGCGAGCCCCTGGAACACGAGCGCGCCCAGCCCACCGGCGCCGATCAGCGCGGCAACCACCGCAAGGCCGATCGCCTGCACCGCGGCGATGCGTACGCCAGACAGGAAAACCGGCATGGCGATGGGCAGTTCGACCTTGCGAAAGACCTGCCCACGGGTGAGCCCCATGCCGGTCGCCGCTTCGACTACCGGCCGCGGCACCTGGGCGAGGCCCGCGACCGTGCTGCGCACGACAGGCAGCAACGAATAGAGGATGAGCGCGATCACCGCCGGCGCCATGCCGATGCCGCCGATGCCAACGTGACGCAATCCCGGCAATGCGCTTGCGAGCAGCGCGAGCGGCACCATCAGCAGGCCGAACAAGGCAATGGACGGCACGGTCTGAATGACGTTGAGAACGGCGAAGACCGGCGCCTGCAGCTTCGCGCGGCGATACAGCGCGATGCCGATCGGAATGCCGGCGGCGAGCGTGGGCAGCAGCGAGGCGGCGACGATCTCGATGTGCCGCAGGAGCGCGCCGGCGAATACGTCTTTGCGCGTTGCGTATTCCCGGAGGAGCGAGAGCTGTCCGAGCTCGCCTGCGGCGAGCAGTGCGGCGACGGGCGTGAGGACGGCGAGGTGAACGAGAGCGGCGGCTGCCGGACCGAGGCGCATCCGCTCGACAGCGTCGACCGCGGCGAGCCACGCCGTGAGCGCGAGCAGCCAGAAGCCGCCGCCAAGCGCGGTGCGGCTCGCCGCCTGCGCCGTTTCCGCCAGCCGGGCAGCGTAGCCGCCGGCAAGCCATGCAAGACCGAAGAGCAACGCCGCCGCCGAGACCACGACCGCCACGTGCGTGCGCCGGCGCTGCGGCAGGAAGACCCCGACCACGAGGACCGCGGCCGGCAGCAGGAGCAAGCCGTGGCGTGAGTCGAGAACCTGTGCGAGGGGAACCGTGGTCCCGCTCGCAAGGCGGTTCGGAGCGACCGTCAGGAACGCAAGGCCGCAGGCGGCAAGCGACGCGCACGCTACGAGGACCAGGAGGACGCGGTTTCTCACCGCGCTCTTCGCACGCCTGCCAGCCGGTGCGGCATCGTCCGCCCCGGCCACCGCGCGCGTCAATTGATGAAGCCCTTGGCTTTCAGGTAAGTCGCGGCCACCCGCTTCGCATCCTGCCCCTCGACCGCGATCCTGGCATTGAGCGTTTGCAGCGTTTGCGTATCGAGCGAGCGGAAGACCGGGGCCAGCGCATTCTTGATCGCGGAATAGCGGTTCAGCACGTCCGCGCGAACGATGGGTGCGGGCGCGTACACCGGCTGTATGCCCTTCGGATCGTCCATGACCACGAGCCCGAGGGCCGCGAGCGCGCCATCGGTGCCGTAGGCCATGGCGGCGTTGACGTCGGACGTGCCCTCGGCGGCGGCCTTGATCGTCACCGCGGTGTCGCCGCCCGCCAGGGTAAGAATCTGGTCCGGGCGAAGCTTGAATCCGTACGCCTTCTCGAACGCCGGCAAGGCGTCGGACCGCTCGACGAACTCGGCGGAGGCGGCGAGCTTGAACCGGCCCCCGGAGGAAATCCATTTGCCGAGGTCGGCCAGCGACTTGAGGCCGTTGGCCGCGGCGACGTCCTTGCGCACCGCGATTGCCCAGGTGTTGTTCGCGGGCGCCGGCTCGAGCCAGACGATCCGGTTCTTCTCGAAGTCGAGCTTCTTGACCCGTTCGTAACCGGCCTTGGCATTCTTCCAGGCGGGGTTCTTCTCGTCGCCGAAGAAGAACGCGCCGTTGCCGGTGTACTCCGGGTAGATGTCTATTTCGCCGGCGATGATCGCGCCGCGGACGATCTTGGTCGTCCCCAGCTGAACTTTGTTCTCGGTTCTGATGCCCTTGGCCTCGAGCGCGAGGATGATCATGTGCCCGAGCAGCGACCCTTCGGTATCGATCTTGGAGCCGACGCGCACGGGCGATTGCGCTTGGGCGATCGGATGCGCCGCGGCAACCGCGATCGCGAACGCACACCATGCAAGTCGTGAGAAGAAAGCGTTCATGTGAGTCCTGTCCGGGATTCAGCGCATCAGGGCAGTATTTCGGCTCCGGGGCCGCAGGTCAAGCGGCGATCGCGGATCGAATGACAACGCTCGGCTCATGGGATAAAATCAATTCTGTCTAGACAGAGGCAGCGATGGAGCGCATCGGAATCTACGACGCACGGGCCAGGCTGTCG
>JADLEZ010000680.1 GCA_020845855.1 Burkholderiales bacterium | reverse complement strand
GGGCGCGGCGCCGATCCCGATCAGGCCTTGCGCTCGCCGCGTGCGAAGCCCTCGGTCTTCTCCTTCCACTCGTCGCTCAACATGCACGAGAGCCACGATTCGTTCTCGACGAGGAGCCCGGCCGCCAGGCCCGTCTCCTGCGACGCGTTGATGGCGAGCTTCGCCTGCATCACCGCCGTCGCCGGATTGCGCGCGATGCGCGCAGCCAGGGCCATGGACTCAGCCATGAGCTCGTCGGCGGCCACGACCTTGCAGACGACCCCCATCGCCTCGGCCTCGCGGGCATCGAAGCGCCGCCCGGTGAGGATGATCTCCTTGGCCTTCTGCACGCCCACCGCGCGCGCGAGCCGCTGGGTGCCGCCCGCGCCGGGAATGAAGCCGTGCGTGGCCTCGGGCAGCGCGAACACCGCCCGATCGGCGGCGATGCAGAGATCGCACTGCAGCGCGATCTCCAGGCCGCCCCCCATGCAGTAGCCGTTGATGGCGGCAATGGTCGGCTTGTTGAGGCTGGAGACGAGGTTCTGGGTCTTCGTCTGCAGGAAGCGGCGCTGGCGGTACATGTCCGCGGTGCTCAGGCGGCTGCGCTCCTTCAGGTCGGCCCCGGTGCAGAAGGCACGATCACCCGCGCCGGTGAGCACGATCACGCGCACGTCCGCGCGCAGGTCCAGCCGCGGGAAGAGCTCGATCAGCTCCGAGCGAAGCTGCATGTTCATCGCGTTCATCACCTCGGGGCGGTTCAGCGTGACCACCGCCACGCCGTCGGCCACCGCGAGGCGGTACAGCCCGTCGTGCTCCAGCTCTGCCATGATGGATGGAATCCTCGTGTTCGACGGCGCGTGCCCACGCCCGGGGTCAGACCTGCTCGTCCTCGCGCCCCGCCTTCCAGCGGCTCATGGCCGGCAGCAGGATCGGGAGCAGCAGCGCCGCGGCCGTGAGCACGAGCAGGGTGACGCTGATGCCGCTCGACACGAAGATCTTCGGGTTCGCCCCCGAGATGGTCATCGCCTGCCGGAAGGACTGCTCCATGTGCCCCCCGAGCACCAGCGCGAGCACCATCGGCGCGAGCGGGATGTCGATCTTGCGGAACACGTATCCCGCCACCCCGAACAGCAAGGCGATATAGAGCTCGAGCGTGTTGCCGTTGATGGAGTACACCCCGATCGTGGAGATCGCGAGAATCAGCGGAAGCATCATCCCGGTGGGGATGTAGAGCAAGCGAACGAACAGCCCGATGAGCGGAAGGTTCAGGATCACCAGGATGACGTTGCCGATGTACATGCTGTCGATCAGCCCCCAGACGAGCGCCGGGTCGTTCTGGAAGAGCAGCGGCCCAGGCTGGATGCCGTACATGATGAACGCACCCATCAGCACGGCCGTCGCCCCGGACCCGGGAACGCCGAGCGTGAGCAGGGGGACCATCGCACCCGCCGTCGATGCGTTGTTTGCGGCCTCCGGGCCGGCGACGCCCTCGATCATCCCGGTCCCGAACTTCTCCTTCTCCGGATGAATCATGCGCTCGAGGCTGTACGACAGAATCGTCGAGATGGTCGCACCGGCACCCGGGAGTACCCCCTTGAAGAAGCCGACGAGGGCCCCTCGAATGATCGGCCAGAAGGATCGCCGCCACTCCTCCCGGGTCAGCCAGAGCTTGCCCTTGATGCGTATCACCTCCGAGGTGCCTTTGAAATAACTTTCCATCGCGTCGAGCACCTCGCCGATCGCGAACAGCCCGACCACGGCGACGATGAAGCCTACGCCGTCCTGCAGTTCGGGGATGCCCATGGTGTAGCGCGGCTGCCCGCTCTGCAAATCGATGCCGATGGTGGCGATCATGAGGCCGAGGATCATCGACAGGATGCCCTTCGCGACCGAGGCGCCCGTGAGGGCGGCCACTGCGGTCATGGCGAACACCATCAGGGTGAAGTACTCGGCGGGTCCGAACTTCAGCGCAAGCGCCGCCATCGGCAGCGCGAACACGCTGAGCAGCACCACGCTGATCGTCCCGGCGATGAACGACCCGATGGCGGCGACGGCGAGCGCCGCGCCGGCGCGCCCTTTCTTCGCCATCTGGTAGCCGTCGAGCGCGGTCATCACCGACGACGCCTCGCCGGGCGTATTGATCAGGATCGACGTCGTCGACCCGCCGTACATCGCCCCGTAGTAGATCCCGGCCATCATGATCAGCGCCGACGTCGGGTTCATGCCGAACGTCACCGGGATGAGCAAGGCGATCCCGGCCGCGGGGCCGATCCCGGGCAGCACCCCGATCACGGTGCCCATGAGGCAGCCGATGAAGGTGTACCAGAGGTTGATCGGCTGCAGCGCGACGCTGAAGCCTGCCAGGATGTGCTGCAGGGTATCCATGCGCGCCGCCTAGAAGGAGAAGATGCCTTTCGCCAGGTTCACCGTGAGCAGCTTGACGAACAGCACGTACGAACCCGCCGAGAACAGCACCGCCGTGAGCACGTTCGCGCCCCAGTGGCCCCGATGCAGCCAGGCCATCATCGCGAAGAGATAGACCGCCGTCGCGACGAGGTAACCCAGGACGTCGAACAGCGCGAAGTAGAGTGCGGTCCAGACGACGACCGCGCCGATGAGCAGGAGGTGGCGCGTGCCCCGCTCGCCCGCATCCGGCGCCGCTCCCGCGGAGCCTTCCAGGCCGCGCACCCGTGCCTTGAGGATCTCCACCAGAAGCAGCACAGCGGTCGCGAGCAGGCACACCACCAGCAGGTGCGGGAAGGCGCGCGGACCGAGCGGGTCGCCGATGTCGAGCGTGGGGATCTGCTTCGTCGCATGGTAGTAGACGGCCGCGAGCACGATGATGCACACGAATATGATGCGATCGGCGATCATCGTGCCCCCCTTGCCAGACCAGGTCTCGTTCGGATCGACGAACCGTTGCGGCCCGGCGACGCTCGTCCCTGCCGCGCCCTCTTCGTGGACACCGGACGCCCGACGCACCGGACGGCACTGGCAGGATCGCGTTGCCCGGACGACGCCTCACGCCCGGGTCGCTGCGCCATGGACGACGCGCGCCAATGTTACCCAAAGCGTCCCGGATTGTCTCGACCGCGCGGACGCATCGAACGCTGTGCTATCGTCGGACGCGGGCCGCACCTGCCGCGGTCATTTCCCACCGCCCCCGCTGCACGCCATGATCGATGGTTCCCGCGCGTCCGCCAAGCCCCTCGGCATGCCGGAACTCGCGTGCGTCGTGTTCCTGCCGTTCGCCTGCGCATACCTTCTTTCGTTCCTGCTGCGCAACGTCAACTCGGTGGTTTTTCCGGAACTGGTGCGGGAATTCGCGCTCGGGCCGGGCGCGCTCGGGTTCCTGACGAGCGCGTACTTCCTCGCCTTCGCCTCGTTTCAGATTCCGCTCGGCCTGCTGCTGGACCGTTACGGGCCGCGTCGCGTGAACGCAGCGCTGCTCGTGGTGGCCGCGGCAGGCACGCTCGTCTTCGCGACGGCCGCGTCGTTTCCCACGCTGGTGGTCGGCCGCGCGCTGATGGGGCTGGGCTTCGCCGGCTGTCTGATGTCGTCGATGACCGCCTTCATTCTCTGGTACCCGCGCTCGCGCATGGCGAGCCTGAGCGGCATCATGGTCGCCGTGGGCGCGTGCGGAGCGCTCGCCGCGACCAAGCCCGTCGAGATCGCGCTGCGCAGCCTGTCGTGGCGCACCCTCTTCATCGCGCTCGCGGTCGGGGTGATCGCCTCCGCAGCGTTGATCATGGCGAGCGTCCCGGAGAAGCGGCGCGCCGCGAACGCCGGCGGTCTCGCGCAGCAGTTGCGCGGCATGCGCGGGATCTACGCGGATTTCGAGTTCTGGCGCGTGGGACTTCCGGCAGCCTGCGTGCAGGCGAGCGGACTCGCCATCCTCGGTCTCTGGGCGGGCCCGTGGCTGCGCGACGTGGGCGGGCTCGACCGCCCCGACATCGCGCAGGCGCTGCTCTTCGCCGCCGCCGCATTCGGACTCGGCGCTCTCACGTTCGGCATGCTCTCGGACCGCCTCGCGCGGCGCGGCGTCGCGCCCCGCACGACCTTCGCGGCGGCGTGCATCCTCGCCGGTCTCGCCCTGCTCGGGCTGATCGTCTCCGGGCCGCGCGCCGCCACCCATACCCTGCCCCTGTTCGTCGGTTGCGCTGCGTCCGGCACGCTCGGCTTCGCGCTCGTCACGGCGCGTTATCCGCCGGAGATGGCCGGGCGCGCGCTCACCGCACTGAATGTCCTGACGATGGGAACCGCCTTCCTCTACCAGGCTGGCATGGGCGCGGTGCTCGGCTTCTGGCCTGCGGCGGACGGACACTATGCACCCGCCGGATATCAGGCCGCGCTGGGCATGTTGCTCGCGGCTCTCGCGCTGGCCATTGCCGTCATGCTGCGTCGCCGCAAGAGCGGATGAGGCGACTTGCCGCAGGTCGTCCTCTGCTATACTCGCGCGCTTCGCCGCCCCCACCGAACCTTCGACTCACGCCCCTGCCGGCCACGCTCTGGTCCGTGCAGCCGCGCGCGAGGCCGCGACGCATCGGGAGACGCGCGCGAGTCCGCCATCACCGAATCACTGCACGGGAGCCACGATGACCCACAATCTGTACGGCACGCTTCAGGAGTTCCAGTTCGGCAAGGGCAAGACGGGCAAGTTCTACTCCCTGCCCGCCCTCGAACGCGCCGGTGTCGGCAAGATTTCGCGCCTGCCGGTCTCCCTGCGGATCGTGCTCGAGTCGGCCCTGCGCAACTACGACGGCAAGAAGATCACCGAGGCGCACATCCGCGACTTCGCCGCCTGGCAGCCGAAGGCACAGCGCAGCGCGGAAGTTCCCTTCGTCGTCGCGCGCATCCTGCTGCAGGACATGACCGGCGTCCCCCTGGTCGTCGACCTCGCCGCGATGCGCGAGGCCGCCAAGGCGCAGGGCAAGAGCCCCGACATCGTCGAGCCGCTGGTGCCCGCGCACCTCGTCATGGACCACTCGGTGCAGATCGACCACTACGGCACGCCCGACGCGCTGCGCAAGAACATGGAGATCGAGTTCGGGCGCAACCGCGAGCGCTACCAGTTCCTCAAGTGGAGCGCGCAAGCCTTCAAGACCTTCCAGATCATTCCCCCGGGCAACGGCATCGTCCACCAGGTGAACCTCGAGTACATCTCGCAGGTGGTCTGGTCGAAGGACGGCATGTACTACCCCGACAGCACCGTCGGCACCGACTCGCACACCACCATGGTGAACGGCATGGGCGTGCTCGCCTGGGGCGTGGGCGGCATCGAGGCCGAAGCCGGCATGCTCGGCCAGCCGCTCTACTTCCTCACGCCGGACGTCGTCGGCGTGCATCTGAAGGGCCGCCTGAACGAAGGCGTGACCGCCACCGACCTCGTCCTGCGCATCGTGCAGATGCTGCGCGAGAAGAAGGTCGTCTCCAAGTTCGTGGAGTTCTTCGGCGAGGGTGCGGCGTCGCTGCCCCTGCCCGACCGCGCGACGATCGGCAACATGGCGCCCGAGTACGGCGCGACCTGCGGCTTCTTCCCGGTCGACGACACCACCTGCGAGTTCCTGCGCATCACCGGCCGTGCGGAAGCCGCGGAGATCGCCAAGGCGTACTACACGGCGCAGGGGATGTACGGCATGCCGAAGCCCGGCGACGTCGACTACAGCGACGTCTACGAGCTCGACCTCGGCAGCGTCGTGCCCGCCGTGTCGGGCCCGCGCCGCCCGCACGACCGCCTCGATCTGCCGGCGCTCAAGGGCAAGTTCTCCGAGCTCATGGGCAAGCCGACGGCGGACGGCGGCTACGGCAAGAGCGCGGACGCGATGAAGGACCGCTTCGCCGCCGGTGACGGCAAGGACGTCGGCAGCGGCGACGTGCTGATCGCCGCAATCACGTCGTGCACCAACACGTCGAACCCGGGAGTGCTGCTCGCCGCCGGCCTCGTCGCCAAGAAAGCCGTCGAGAAGGGCCTCAAGCCCAACCCGCGCGTCAAGACTTCGCTCGGGCCGGGCTCGCGCGCGGTCGAGAAGTACCTCCTGAACGCCGGCCTGCAGCCCTATCTCGACCAGATCGGCTTCAACGTCGCCGCGTTCGGCTGCACCACCTGCATCGGCAACTCCGGCCCGATCGACGCGAAGATCGAGGAAGCCGTCACCAAGAACGACGTGGTCGCCGCCGCGGTGCTCTCCGGCAACCGCAACTTCGAGGCCCGCATCCACCAGGCGATCCGCGCCAACTTCCTCGCGAGCCCGCCGCTCGTCGTCGCCTTCGCGCTCGCCGGCACCGTCAGCATCGACATGTCGAAGGACGCGATCGGCACCGGCAAGGACGGCAAGCCGGTCTACCTGAAAGACATCTGGCCGACCACCGCCGAGGTCAGCGCGGTGATGAAGTACGCGATGGACCCGGAGATGTTCAAGAAGGTGTTCGCCGCCTTCAAGGAAGGCAACCCGATGTGGGACGAGATCCCGTCGTCGGTCGGCTCGACGTACCAGTGGGACAACCAGTCCACCTACGTCCAGCATCCGTCCTACTTCGAGGGCTTCTCGATGAAGCCGGGCACGGCGAAGGACGTGAAGGGCGCCCGCGTGCTGGGCATCTTCGGCGACTCCATCACGACCGACCACATCAGCCCCGCCGGCGGCATCAAGGCCACCTCCCCCGCCGGCAAGTACCTGCAGG
>JADLEZ010000679.1 GCA_020845855.1 Burkholderiales bacterium | reverse complement strand
TGCCACGCGCTATCCGAAGGTCCGCGTCGAGTTGCATCAAGGCAATCCACTGCAAGTGGCCGAGCGCACCGCGCGCGGCGATACCGACCTCGGCATTGCAACCGAGGCGCTCGCCGACTATCCGCAACTCGTCACGCTGCCCTGCTACGAGTGGAACCGGGTGGTGATCGCACCCAAGCGGCACCCGCTCGGCAAGATCCAGCCGCTCACGCTGGACGCACTCGCCAGGTTTCCCATCGTCACCTACGATTTCAGCTTCACCGGGCGCACCGCGATCAACGCCGCCTTTGCGGCGCACGGCCTCGAGCCGAACGTCGTCCTCACTGCGCTCGACTCGGATGTGATCAAGACCTACGTCGAACTCGGCATGGGGATCGGCATCATTGCCGAAATGGCGTTCGACGCGGCACGCGATGCCCAGTTCGAGAAGCTCGACGCCGGTCACCTGTTCGCGCCGTCGACCACGCGCCTCGGCCTGCGCCGCGGCGTCTTCCAGCGCGGCTTCGTGTACGCCTTCATCGGACTCTTCGCGCCGCGCTACGACCGTGCGACCGTCGAGGCGGCACTGGCCGGCCGCCCACCCCCGTGATGACCGCACGCGACCCGGGGCGCGTCGGCCACCGCCGCTCCTGGACCTTCGCGGCGCTCCTCGCATCGCTCGCGATGCTGGGACCGTTCGCGGTCGACATGTACCTTCCGGCCTTCGGGGCGATCCAGGCCGAGTTCGGCGTGGCGCCGATCGCCATGCAGCAAACGCTCTCGGCGTACATGATCGCGTTCGCGGTGATGATGCTCTGGCACGGCGCGCTCGCCGACGCGCTCGGCCGTCGGCCCGTCGTGCTCGGTGGACTCGCTGTCTTTGCCGTCGGCTCGCTCGGCTGCGCAATTGCCGGCAACATCGAGTCGCGGTGGCTGTTTCGCGCGCTGCAGGGTGTCTCCGCGGGTGCCGGCGTCGTCGTGGGGCGCGCGGTCATCCGCGATCGCTACCACGGTGCCGAGGCGCAACGCATGATGTCGCACGTCACGCTCGTCTTCGGCATCGGCCCGGCGGTGGCGCCGATCGTGGGTGGCATCCTCCTCAACGTCATGGGATGGCGCTCGATCTTCTGGTTCCTGCTCGCGTACACCGTCACCCTGCTCGCGGTGTTCGCGCGCGTTCTGCCCGAAACGCTGCCGCGCGCGCAGCGGCAGCCGCTGCACCCGGCGGCCTTGTGGCGGAGCTACCGCACCGTTCTCGGCCGCCCCGCGTTCCTGCTCCTCGCGCTCGTCACCGCGCTGTCGTTTTGCGGGTGGTTCCTCTACATCGCATCGGCGCCCTACTTCCTGTCGGGTCTGCTCGGCGTATCGACGCTGGGCTTCGGATGGCTCTTCATCCCGATGATCACCGGCATCATGACCGGCGCGTTCGTCTCGGGCCGTATCGCGGGCCGGCTGTCGCCGCTGCGCACCGTGAACATCGGCCTTGCGATCATGGCGGTCGGCGCCACGGTGAACGTCCTCGTATGCCACCTGCTGCCACCAGGCGTAGCGTGGAACATCGCGCCGATCCTCGTGTGCACGCTGGGCTGGGCGCTCGCCATGCCGAGCATCACGCTGACGATGCTGGACCTCTTTCCCACGCTGCGCGGCATGACCGCGTCACTGCAAGGCTTCGCGCAGTTCGCGCTGGGCGCCGTCGCCGCCGGTTCGGTGTCGCCCCTCCTCTCGCGCTCGCTCCCCGGGCTCGCCTGGGGCATGCTCGCCTTCATCGCCGCGAGCAGCGCCTCGTGGCTCGTCTACTGCCGGCACGTTCGCCTGCCTACGGAGGTTTCCGGATGAAATTCATCGCCACGCTCCTGATCGGCGCCGCACTCACCCTGGCGCCAGCGCACGCGGCGGAGTTGCCGAAGCTCAGTCTGACGATCGGCGCGCACAAGGTCGTCGCCGAGGTGGCGGCCAGCGCCGACGACCGCGCGCGCGGCCTCATGCAGCGCTTCAGCCTGCAACCCGACCACGGCATGCTCTTCGTCTTCGAGCGCGCCGAGCCCCTCGCTTTCTGGATGAAGAACACCTTCATTCCGCTCTCCATCGCCTTCATCGGCGCCGACGGCAAGATCATCAACGTCGAGGACATGCAACCGCAGACCGAGGACACCCACTGGTCGAAAGGTCCGGCGCTCTATGCGCTCGAAATGAAGAAGGGATGGTTCGCCGAGCGGGGTATCGGACCGGGCGCGACCGTCCGGGGCCTCCCCGCCGCCCGCTGATCACGCCGCAGCGCGCAGTCGGCCTGGCCGCCCCCGGTCGGCGGCGCCCCCGTCGGCGGCTCCCTATTGGCGCGCAGCAGGGATACCGTCTACGATGCCGGTGCGGTCGACGGCGATGGCCGCACCCGTCGTGTCCCGCCCAACGCTTGCGAGGGGAACGGCATGCTCCATCCCGTCGTCCCCGGCCCACCCAACCTAGGCCGCAACGCCTACGCGCCGCCATTCCTCGCCCCGCTCGTTGCCGCCGCCGCCCGCGGGGAGGATTTGGGTGCGCCGCTCACCGCCATCGCCGGGCATTTCGGCTTCGACTACTTCTCGTATGCCACCTCGGCGATGCCGGAGATCGATCACCAGCACGCGGTGTACGTCTGCACGACGCTGCCGCAGCCCTGGCTCGACCGCTACGATCACCACCGCTACGTCGAGATCGATCCACGCGTCCGGGCGACGTGGACGAGCGCGATCCCCCTCGTCTGGGACCAGACGACGCTGCGCGGTTCGGTCCCCCGGGAGAATGCCTTCCTCGACGATGCGCTCGCCCACGGCATCGGCAGCGGCATCGCCTACATGTTCCATGCAGCCCGCGACTGCCACGTCTACGTGGGGCTCGACTCCCGGGTCAGGATCAACGACCCGCTGCGGCAGGCCGCAATCGGCCGCAATGTGGCCGACATCGTGGCCTTCAGCCATTACTTCCACGAGTTCTTCATGCGCGGCGTCCTCGACGGCCGACCCCACCCGACAACGCGAAACTCGCCGCTGTCGCGACGCGAGATCGAATGCGTACGCCTTGCCGCCCGCGGCCTCACCACCGACGACATCGCGGTCAAACTCGACATCGGCGCGCGCACCGTGCAATTCCATTTCGATC
>JADLEZ010000678.1 GCA_020845855.1 Burkholderiales bacterium | reverse complement strand
CGACTCCACCCCCGCCCGCGCCGGAGAAGCCGGCCGCGCCGTCGATCGCGCCGCCTCCGATGCCCGACGCCGGCGCCGATCCCGACCTCGAGCCGCAGGTCACGATCATCCGCCGCGAAACCGAGACGGTGGAGGAAGTGCGCGTGAACGGCGAGCTACGCTACATCAAGATCACGCCGCGCTGGGGGTTGCCGTATTTTCTCGTGCCGAGCGGCAATGGCCAGACGTTCCAGCGCTTCAACTCGCTGGACTTCGGTTTGCGAACGCCGATGTGGCTCCTGTTTTCCTGGTGAACTGACCCGTAACCGATCTTTCGCCGGTGCGAGCTGCACCGCACGCGCATTTGCCCGCGCATGTCCGTCTATACGCCGGTATCCACCTCCGACCTCGACGCCTGGCTGACCCGCTACGCGGTGGGCGGCCTCGCCGGGATCGAGCCCATCGTAGCGGGCATCGAGAACACCAACTACTTCGTCGCCACCGAGCGCGGGCGCTACGTCCTCACGCTCTACGAGCGCCTGCCGGCATCGGAGCTGCCGTTCTACTTGAACCTCATGGCGCACCTCGCGCGCGCCGGCTGCGAGGTGCCCGCGCCGATTCCCGACCGCACCGGGGCGCTGTTTTCACTCCTCAACGGCAAGCCGGCCGGGCTCGTCGAGCGCATCGAGGGCGCGCCCGTCGAGTCGCCCGACTCCGCGCATTGCGCCGAGGTGGGCGCGGCGCTCGCGCGCCTCCATCTCGCATCGCAGACCTATCGCGCGCGGCTCACCAATCGGCGCGGGCCGGTGTGGTGGCGGCAGGCGGCGCGCGCGGTGAAGCCGCACCTCACGCCGCCGCAATGGGCGCTGCTCGACGACGAGATCAAGTTCCAGACCGGCTTGCGCCGCGGCAAGCTCCCCAAGGGTGCGATCCACGGCGATCTCTTCTGCGACAACGTGCTGTTCGCGGGGCCGCGTGTGGCCGGCATCATCGACTTCGGATTCGCGGCCACCGACTTCTTCGCCTACGACCTCGCGATCACCGTCAACGACTGGTGTGCCGACGGCGATGGCGCATCGCTGAACGACGGTCTCGCGGCGACGCTGGTCGCGGCCTACGACGCGACGCGGCCGCTGACCGTGGACGAGCGCGAGGCGTGGCCGTCCCTGCTGCGCGCGGCCGCGCTGCGCTTCTGGCTGTCGCGCCTGTACGACCTGCACTTGCCGCGCCCGGGCGAGCTCACGCACGCGCACGACCCGTCGCACTTCGAGCGCATCCTGCGCGCGCGCGCGGCGCGGGGCGCGCCGTGGCCGCTGCCCGTGAAGCCATGAGCGACATCCCGCGCGAGTTCGTGTTCACGCGCTATCCAGCCCGCCAGGGCGCGGTGTGGTTACGCATGGCGTACGTGCTGTTCGGCAAGCATCGCGCGCCGTGGGTCGTGGTATTCGTGGGTTACAGCCTGATCACGTCGGTCGCGAGCTTCGTGCCGTACATCGGCGGCCCGCTCGCGGCCGTCGCGCACCCGCTGCTGGCCGTCGGCATCCTCGCCGCGGCGTGGAACGAGGAGCGCGGCGTGCCGCCCGCCTTGCGCCATCTGCTCCAGGGCTTCCATTCCAACGTCTGGGCGCTCATCGGCGTCGGCGCGGCGTTCTTCCTGGCAATGACTCTCGCCGTCTACGGATCGTTCTTCATCTTCGGCCAGATGCAGGAGTTGGGCGGCGCGAACGCACCCAAGACCCACGAGGAGCTGATCGCGCGTCTGACCGCCAACCCTCGACTGCAACTCGCGTTGCTCCTGTCGATCGTGGTCTCGGCGGTGATCTGGGTCATCTCGTGGTGGGCGGCCGCGCTCGTAGTCTTCCAGGACGCGACCGCGGGCGCGGCGATCGCGACCGGTCTGCGCGCGGCGATGGCGAACTGGCGGGCGATTGCCGTCTATCTCCTCGCGCTTGCGATGTATGGCGGGTTCGTCCCGCTCGCGATCAGCGTGATCGTCGCACTGGTCGTGCCGCCGCCGGTGCTGTACGTCCTGGTGCTGGCGCTGATCCTCCCGTACATCCTCATGTTCGCGGTGACCATGTACGTGTCCTACTACGTGAGCTACCGCGACGTGTTCCACGCCAACGAGACGCTCGCCCCGCTGTCGCGCGGACAGTGACCGATGGCCGATCCGGCGGACATGTCGGGCCGATGGTATCCGCTGATTGCCGGGCACGGACATGGCCGCAGGCTCCCTGTGCGCACGCGCGCGCTACCGAACGGCGCGCGCAGCGCGCTTATGATCGGCGCGCTTCCATGACGTTGCCGCGCAGCCGGCGCAGGGCCGCCCCAAGCCGGCTGCGGTAGCTCTACCGGCCGCAAATTGCGCCGCCAATCGCGAAGCGATCGCGGGTGACGCAATTTGGGGCCGATCTCTCTACGCCGCCTCCAGCTTCGCGAATTCGAGCAGCAAGCGCTTGACTCCGTGGTCGCGGAAGTTCACGACCACCTCGGTGTCCGTGCCGCGGCCGATGGCGTCGATGATCACGCCCACGCCGAATTTCGCGTGGCGCACGCTCTGACCGATGCGCCACGGCGACGCCGGCGGCGTCCTGCGCGGAGCCTCGGTCGCGCGCTGCCACGCCGCGTCGTCGACGTCGGTCGTGCGCCGGCGATAGGGTGAGAGCCAGTCCACGAGCTCGGACGGCAGCTCGCCCACGAAGCGCGACGGGATGTTGTAGCGCGTCTGGCCGTGCAGCATGCGGCTTTGCGCGAGGGTCAGATACAGCCGCCGGCGGGCACGGGTGATCGCGACGTACATCAAGCGCCGCTCCTCCTCCAGTCCGCCCGCTTCGTTCGAGCTGTTCTCGTGCGGAAACAGCCCCTCCTCCAGGCCGGTGACGAACACGGTGTGGAACTCGAGGCCCTTTGCCGAATGCACGGTCATAAGCTGCAGCGCCGGCAGGCCTTCGCCCGCCTGCGTCTCGCCCGCTTCCAGCGCCGCGTGCGCGAGGAAGGCGGTCAGCGGGTCCGCCGCGCCCTCGTTCTCGCCGCTGTCCGGAACGGCCGCGTCCGGCTCCACGCGATCCGAGAGCATCGGAGCATCGGTCGCAAGCTGCGCCTCGCGCACGAAGCTCTCTGCCGCATTCACGAGCTCGGCCAGGTTCTCGGCGCGGTCCTGTCCTTCCTTCTCCCCGGCGTAGTGCGCGGCGAGGCCCGAGCGTTCGATGACGTGGCTCACCGCCTCCGGCAGCGGCAGCGCGCGCGTCTGCCCGCGAAGGTCGTCGATCAGGCGGCAGAAGGCCGCGAGTGCGTTGCCCGACTTGCCGGAAACGGCGCGCGAGCTCGCGACCTGCCAAAGGCTCGTACCCTGGCCGCGCGCGGCGTCCTGCAGCTGCTCCAGCGTGCGTGCGCCGATGCCGCGCGGCGGAAAGTTGACCACGCGCAGGAACGCGCCGTCGTCGTCGGGCGCGGCGATGAGGCGCAGGTACGCAAGGGTGTGCTTGACTTCCGCGCGCTCGAAAAAGCGCATGCCGCCGTAGACGCGGTACGCAATGCCCGCGCTGAACAACGCGTGCTCGAGCACGCGCGACTGCGCGTTGGACCGGTACAGCAAGCCGATCTCGTCGAGCGCCACGCCGTCCGCCGCGAGGCTGCGCACGACGTCGACCACGAAGTCCGCTTCCTCCAGGTCGCTGCCCGCCGCGAATGCCCGCACCGGTTCGCCCTTGCCTTCGCTCGTCCACAGATTCTTGCCGAGGCGCGCCTGGTTGCGGCGGATGAGCGCGTTGGCGGCATCGAGGATGTTGCCGTGCGAGCGGTAGTTCTGCTCGAGACGGATCAACTTGACCGGCTTGTCCGCGGTGGCGAACTCGCGCTCGAAGCACTGCATGTTGGCGACCTTGGCGCCGCGGAAGGCGTAGATCGACTGGTCGTCGTCGCCGACCGCGAACACCGCGGCGTCCGGGCCGGCGAGATTTTGCAGCCACTTGTATTGCAGCGTGTTGGTGTCCTGGAACTCGTCGACCAGGATGTGCGCGAAGCGCCGCCGATAGTGCTCGCGCAGCGAATCGTGGCCGGCGAGGAGCTCGTAGCTGCGCAGGAGGAGCTCGGCGAAATCGACCACGCCCTCGCGCTGGCACAGGGCATCGTACAGCGCGTAGTGCTCGACCTGGCGGCGGCCGAACTCGTCGCCCGCCTCCACCATCGACGGGCGCAGGCCTTCCTCCTTCGCATCCGCGATGAACCACTGGAGCTGGCGCGGCGGGAAGCGGTCGTCGTCGATGCCGTGCGCGCGGTACAGGCGCTTGATGAGCGCGAGCTGGTCCTGGGTGTCGAGGATCTGGAAGAGCTGCGGCAGGTTGGCCTCGCGGTGGTGCGCGCGCAGCATGCGGTTGCACAGCCCGTGGAAAGTGCCGACCCACATGCCGCGGGTGTTGACCGGCGTCAGCACCGACAGCCGCAGCATCATCTCGCGCGCGGCCTTGTTGGTGAACGTCACCGCGAGGATCGACTGCGGCCCGGCCTGGCCGGTAGCGAGCAGCCACGCGATGCGGGTGGTGAGCACGCGCGTCTTGCCGCTGCCGGCGCCCGCGAGGATCAGCGCCGAGGCGTGCGGCAGCGTCACCGCCGCGAGCTGCTCGGGATTGAGGTTTTCGAGAAGCCTGGAAGGCATCGATGACAATCGTGAAACGTGAATGATAGCGTGCCGCTATAATCGCGCCGACCCGAATCCCCATGCCTTCCTCGCCCGCACCCGCCCAGACCCCTGCCGCCAACTCGGCCACGATGCGCTCGTTCGTGCATCTCATCCGCTCGGCGGCGCCGTACGTCCACGCGTTTCGCGGCAAGACGTTCGTGATCGCGTTCGGCGGCGAGGTCGTCGCCGACGACGGATTCCTGGGCGTGGTGCACGATCTCAACCTCCTCCATAGCCTCGGCATCCGGCTCGTGGTCGTACACGGCTGCCGGCCGCAGGTGGAGGCGATCCTCGCCGCGCAGAAGATCGAGAGCCGCTACGCGCACGGGATGCGCGTGACCGACGCCGACGCCATGGACTGCGTGCTCGAGGCGGCGGGCCAGGTGCGCGCGCGCATCGAGGCGATGCTCTCGCTCGGCCTCGCGAACTCGCCGATGGCCGGCGCGCGCAACCGCGTGTCCACCGGCAACTACCTGACCGCGAAGCCGATAGGCGTGGTCGACGGCACCGACATGCAGCTCACCGGCGAAGTGCGGCGCATCGACAACGAGGCCATCCAACACCGCCTCGACGACGGCGACATCGTGCTCATTTCGCCGATCGGGTACTCGCCGACCGGCGAGATCTTCAACCTGACGGTAGAGGAAGTCGCAACGCAAGTCGCGGTGCGGCTCGAGGCCACGAAGCTCGTGTTCCTCATGGACACCGACGGCGTGCGCAACGGCCGCCGCCAGCTCCTGACCGAGCTGTCCACGAGCGACGCGGAGGCGCTGCTGGCCAGGGGCGACAAGCTCGCGCCCGACGTGCGCCTGTACCTGCCCGCGGCGGTGCGCGCGTGCAACAACGGCGTCAAGCGCGCGCACCTCATCTCGCGGCGGCTCGACGGGGCGCTTCTGCTCGAGCTGTTCACCCGCGACGGAGTGGGCACCATGATCGCGTCCACCGCGCTGGCGCACATCCGCAATGCCACCATCGACGACGTCGGCGGCATCCTGCAGGTCATCGAGCCGCTGGAGGCGGAGGGCGTCCTGGTGCGCCGCTCGCGCGAGCGCCTGGAAAGCGAGATCGAGCGCTTCGTGGTGGCGGAGTACGATGGGCGCATCATCGGCTGCGCCGCGCTGTACGCGTTTCCCGAGGAGAAGCTGGGTGAGCTTGCCGCGCTCGCCGTGGAGCCCGACTTCCGCCGCGAAGGCTACGGCGAGGCGCTGATGCGGGAGATCGAGGCCCGCGCCCGGCGATTGAGGCTCGCCGAGCTGTTCGTCCTGACCACGCGCACCTCGCACTGGTTCGTGGAGCGCGGGTACCGGCCCGCGGCGGTCTCCGAACTCCCGCAGCAGAAGCAGGCGCTCTACAATTACCAACGCAAGTCGCTGGTTTACCGCAAAACGCTCGCAGCATAAGGAGACCCACGATGGCCCGGATGGTTCAATGCGTCAAGCTCGGCCGCGAGGCCGAGGGCCTCGATTTCCCGCCGTATCCGGGTGAGCTCGGCAAGCGGATCTACGAGAACGTATCGAAGGAGGCATGGGCGCAATGGCTGCGCCACCAGACGATGCTCGTCAACGAAAACCGCCTGAGCCTCGCCGACACCCGGGCGCGCAAGTGGCTCGCCGAGCAGATGGAGAAGCACTTCTTCGGCGGCGGAGCCGAGATGCCGGCCGGCTACGTGCCGCCGAGCCCTTGATGAAGCCCCCGGTCCCGCCGCTGATTCCACTCCGCCAGGACATGGCAGCCACCAGGGGCAGGGGATAGCTGCCGTGGCCGCGCCCATATCGCGCTATCCCGTCCCGGCGCTGGCCGAGCTGCCGGACGACATCCGCCAGCGCATCCTCGCCGTGCAGGAAAAGGCGGGGTTCGTTCCGAACGTGTTCGTGACGCTGGCGCACCGGCCCGAGGAGTTCCGCGCCTTCTTCGCCTATCACGACGCGCTCATGGACAGGCAGAGCGGCCTCACCAAGGCCGAGCGCGAGATGATCGTGGTCGCCACGTCCGGCGCCAACGACTGCCTGTACTGCATCGTCGCCCACGGCGCGATCCTGCGCGTTTACGCCAAGAATCCGCTGCTCGCGGACCAGGTCGCGGTCAACTACCGCAAGGCCGACATCACGCCGCGGCAGAAGGCGATGCTCGCATTCGCGATGAAGGTCGCGCTCGCGAGCAGCGAGATCGGCGACGGGGACTTCGCGGCGCTCGCGGCGCACGGCTTCTCGGACGAGGACGCGTGGGACATCGGCGCCATTGCCGCGTTCTTCGCGCTCTCCAACCGCATGGCCAACCTCATCGGCATGCGTCCGAACGACGAGTTCCACCTCATCGGACGGGTGCCGAAGAGCAAGTAAGCCCGGCCGCGGGGACAGGATGACGGAAAGCTGTGTGCGTTATCCGTCATCCCACGGGTCGATGCAGCTCGCCCCGCAGCGCTCGAGGTCGGCCGTGTTGCGCGTGACGACCGCGAGATCGTGCTGCAAGCCCGTAGCTGCGATCAGACTATTCGGGTCACCCGCGCGAAACCACCGCGCATCCGCGCTTCAGGCTTCGTAGACGACGTGCCCGCCAACCAGCGTGCAGCGCACGCGCCCCGGGACTTCCAGTCCCAGGAACGGCGTGTTCTTGCCCAGGCTGCGCAGCGCCGCGCGGTCGACCTTCCACCACGCCGCGGGGTCGAAGATGCAGATGTCGGCATCGCCGCCGACCGCAAGATCGCCGGTCCGCCCGGCGATAAGGCGCGCCGGCGCGCTGGTGACCTTCGCGAGCGCGTCGATCAGCGCGATGCCTTGCCCCTCCGCCCACTTGAGCGTCAAGGGCAGCAGGAGCTCGAGGCCGGTGGCGCCCGGCTCCGCCTCGCCGAACGGGAGCTGCTTGCCGTCGTCGTCGACGGGCGCATGGTCCGAGCAGACGACATCGATAGTGCCGTCGGCCACGCCCGCGCGCAGCCCGTCGCGGTCGCGCGTGCTGCGCAGGGGCGGCACCAGCCGCGCATGCGAGTCGAACCAGCCGATGTCGACGTCGCACAGGTGCAGGTGGTGAACCGCCACGTCGCAGGTGACCGGCAGCCCCTCGCGCTTCGCGTCGCGGATCATGTCCACGCTCTGCGCGCACGACAGGCGGCAAACGTGCAGCGACACCCCGGTCTCGCGCGCGAGCGTGAGCAGCGTCGCGAGCGCGATTGTCTCCGCCACGTGCGGCACCCCGGCAAGGCCGAGGCGCGTCGCGACCTCGCCGTCGTGGGCGACACCCGTGCGTCCGAGGTACGGATCGTTGGGACGCAGCCACAGCCGGTGACCGAAGGTCGCCGCGTACTGCATCGCGCGGCGCAAGAGCTCGGTGTCGGCAAGCGCAACGTCCGCCTGGGAGAACGCGACGCATCCGGCCTGCGCGAGTTCGCCCATCTCGGCCAAGGCTTCGCCCGCGAGTCCCACGGTCAGCGCGCCGATCGGGTACACGTGCGCCTGGTTGAGCGACCGGGCGCGGTGCTTGAGCATCTCCACGAGCCCCGGCTCGTCGAGTGGGGGGTCGGTGTCGGGCGGACACGCGAGGCTCGTGACGCCGCCGGCGATCGCCGCCGCCACTTCGGACTCGAGCGTGGCCTTGTGTTCGAGACCCGGCTCGCGCAGGCGCGCGGAAAGGTCGATGAGCCCGGGTGCGACCACGAGGCCGCGGGCGTCGATGACGCGGTCCGCCAACCATCCGGAGGGCGCCGTCCCGATCGCGGCGATCTTTCCGCCGACGACGAACATCGTCGTTTCGCGGTCGAACCGGCTCGCCGGATCGACGATGCGCCCGTTGACGATCTCGATGCGTGGGGGAGCCATCATGCCGCGGACGCGATCATGCTCATCACCGCCATGCGCACGGCGATGCCGAACGTCACCTGCGGCAGGATCACGGACCGCTCGCCGTCGGCCACCGGCGAATCGATTTCCACGCCGCGGTTCATCGGGCCCGGGTGCATCACGATGGCGTCGGGCTTCGCTTGCGCGAGCTTCTCCTGCGTCAGGCCGTAGTACTGGAAGTATTCGCCCGGCGAGGGCAGCAGCGCGCCCTTCATGCGCTCGCTCTGCAGGCGCAGCATCACCACCACGTCGCAGCCGGCGAGCCCCAGCCGCATGTCGGTGAACATGCGCACACCCAACGCCTCCACCCGCTCCGGCATCAGCGTGCGCGGCCCGATCGCCCGCACCTCGGCGGTGCCGAGGGTGGTGAGCCCGTGGATCAGCGAGCGCGCGACCCGCGAGTGCAGGATGTCCCCCACGACCGCGACGGTCAGGTCCCGGAACGACTTCTTGTAGTGGCGGATGGTGTACAGGTCGAGGAGTCCCTGCGTGGGGTGTGCGTGCCGGCCGTCGCCGGCGTTGACCACGTGGACGTGCTTGCGGCCGTGCGCGGTCAGGTGCTGCGCGATCAAGTGCGGCGCGCCCGACTGCGAGTGGCGCACGACGAAGATGTCGGCGTCCATCGCCACCAGGTTGTCGATGGTGTCGAGCAGGGTCTCGCCCTTGCTCGCCGACGAGGAGCCGATGTTCAGGTTGATGACGTCGGCCGACAGCCGCTTGGCGGCGATCTCGAACGTGGTCCGCGTGCGCGTCGAGTTCTCGAAAAAGAGGTTGAACACGGCCTTGCCGCGCAGGAGCGGCACCTTCTTCACCTCGCGCTCGGCAATCGATACGAAGGGATGGGCGGTGTCGAGGATGGTGCGGATGACGTCGGGTGGAAGTCCTTCCAGCGTGAGCAGGTGCGTGAGCTCGCCGCGGGCGTTGAGCTGCGGGTTATGCATGCTTTTCCACCGCGAGCTCCAACTTCTCCCCGGTGCGCGAGAGCACGATCGACAGGTCGCGCGCGACCGCCAGGCGCGCGCCGCAGTAGGTGGGCTCGACCGGCAGCTCGCGGCCGCCGCGGTCGATCAGCACCGCGAGCTCGATGCGCGCCGGGCGCCCGAAGTCGAACAGCTCGTTGATCGCGGCGCGCACGCTGCGGCCAGTGTACAGGACGTCGTCGACCAGCACGATGGAGGCGCCGTCGACGTCGAACGGCAGCGCCGTGCGCCGCGCGCCGCCCTTGAGGCCGGCCGTCGAGTAATCGTCGCGGTAGAACGAGACGTCGATGAAGCCGACCGGATGCTCGCCGGGAACCAGCGCCGGCAGGCGCTCGGCAAGCCACGCGCCGCCCGAGTAGATGCCGACGAACGCGGCGTCGTGCGCTACCGCGCCGCGCATGCGCTCGGCCAGCGCCACGAGCGTGGCTTCCGCGTCCGGCAACTGCCCGTCAGCGGCCGCCGTCATCGAGCCACCCCTGCAAGATGATCTGCGCCGCGACCTCGTCGCGGCGCGCGCGGTCCGCGCGACCCTTGCCCGCGACCGCGGCCTGCGCGGCCTGCGTCGTGTATCGCTCGTCAGCGGTTCTCACCGGCACCCGAAAGCGCTGTTCGAGCGATTGCGCAAAGCGCTGCGTAAGCGCCGTCATCTCATGTGGCGTACCGTCGGCATGCACTGGTATGCCGACCACGAACATTTGCGGCTGCCATTGCGCCGTCAACGCTTCGATCGCGGCGAGCCGCGCGTCGTCGGTTGCCGCATGGATCGTCGTCAGGGCGCGCGCGGTGCGCGTCAGCGTGTTGCCGATCGCAACGCCGATATGCCGCGTGCCGAAATCGAATGCAAGCACGGTCGCGGCGATCCGTTCCGTCACGCGTGCCCGACGTCCTCGGACAGGCGGGAGAAGTCGATCCCCAGGAGCTTGACCGCGGCGGGCAGCCGCTCCTCGGCGGGCATCGCGAACATGAGGTCGGCGTCGGCCTCGACCGTGAGCCACGCGTTCTGCGACAACTCCTGCTCGAGCTGCCCGGCGGTCCAGCCGGCGTAGCCGAGCGACACCAGCACGTCGCGCGGGCCTTCACCGCGGCCGACTGCCTCCAGCACGTCCTTGGACGTGGTGAGGCCGAGGTCGTCGCTGATCGCGAGCGTGGACTGCCAGTTGCCGAGCGGGCGGTGCAGCACGAAGCCGCGGTCGACCTGCACGGGACCGCCGAAGTGCACCGGCGCCGCACGCAGCGCGGCGTCGCCGAGCGGGACGTCGATCTGCTCGAACAGCGCCGACAGCGTCATGTCGATCGGCTTGTTGACCACGATCCCGAGCGCGCCGTCCTTGTTGTGGTCGCAGATGTAGGTCAGCGTGTGCGCGAAATGCGGATCGGCCATGGCCGGCATGGCGATCAGGAAGTGGCGGGTGAGGTTCAAGGCGACCGTCCCATTTACCCGATTGTAGACGGTCGGGGTGGCCGCCACAATTCGGCGTTAACCCCGGCACACCCCGCGCCGCGTTTCTGGTGACATGACGTTTGCCGCACGCGCGGGCGCGCGGCTTGCTCGCCCTCCTCGCGCCCGCGCGCCTTTTCGTGTGGCGAAACCCGTCTCCAGAGGCATGGGCAGTCGCATACGCGCGCTACCGAGGGTCGGCGCGAGCAGCGAGGCCCGAAGGGCGGCGAGCAATTGCGAGTCGCCGCCGCGAGGCGACACGCAGGCGCGGTGCTCCCGCAGGAAGGTCCAAGGAGCCGAGGCGCGCGAAGCGCGCTCATGATCGGCGCGCTTCCAGGTTTTCTACGCGGGAAGGCGTGGCGACGCGAGCAGCGAGGCCCGAAGGGCGGCGAGCAAATGCGAGTCGGCGCCGCGAGGCGACACGTAATGTTTCGCATGTCCTCGCCAGTCCAAAGAGCCGAGGGCCGCCCCGAGCTTCCTGCGGTGACACTATCGCGCGCAATTCGGTCAGCCCGCCGCGTAGGCGGCTGGGGACCAGCGAATTGCGCGCGCCTACTCTTCCTCGTGCCTACGATGTTTGGCGTACTCGGTGGCCAGTTGCTGCTGCAGCGGCGGCGGCGCCTGCTCGTAGTGCGACAGCGCCATCGACCACGCACCCTGCCCGCCCGTCATCGACTTCAAACGCGCGGCGTAACCGTCGAGCTCCACCAGGGGCGCAAGGCCCGTGACCGCCAGCGAGCCCGCCTGCAACGTGCGCGTGCCCGTGACCTGCCCCCGGCGCGACGACAAGTCGCCGGTGACGTCGCCCATGTTGACGGCAGGACAATTGATCTCGATGCCGACCACCGGTTCGAGCACGATCGGCCGCGCCTTCATGATCGCGTCGAGGAACGCCTTGCGTCCCGCAGACACGAACGCGACTTCCTTGGAGTCGACCGGATGGTACTTGCCGTCGTACACGTTCACCCGCACGTCCTGCAGCGGAAATCCCGCGATCGGCCCCTCCGCGAGCACCTGCTCGACTCCTTTCTGTACCGCCGGGATGAGCGAGGTCGGGATCGCGCCGCCCTTGACGGTATTGACGAACTCGAAGCCCGCGCCGCGCGGCAGCGGCTCGATCTTCAGGTACACCTCGCCGAACTGGCCGGCGCCGCCGGTCTGCTTCTTGTGCCGGGCGTGGCCTTCCGCCGCCGCCGTGATCGTCTCGCGGTACGGGATCCGCGGCGGCCTCGTCGTGATCTCGAGCTTGAACTGGTTGGCCATGCGCTCCAGCACCGAGCGCAGGTGCAGGTCGCCCAGCCCCCACAGCACGGTCTCGTTGAGATTGGTGTCGTGCTCGAGCTTGAGCGTCGGATCCTCGGCGATCATGCGGTGCACGACGTCGGAGATGCGGCCTTCGTCGCCGCGCCGCTTGGGCTCGATCGCGAGACCGTGCATCGGCGTCGGAAACTCGAGCGGCTTCATGTGGATCTGGTCCTCGTCGTGGGAGTCGTGGAGCACGCAGTCGAACTCGATCTCGTCGACCTTGGCCACCGCCGCGATGTCGCCGGGCACCGCGCGGTCGACCTCGACGTTCTTGCCTCCCTGCAGCATGAACAGATGCCCGACCTTGAACGGCTTGCGGCCGTCGCCGACAAAGAGCTGCGTGTCGCGCGTGACCGTGCCCTGGTGCACCCGGAACACCCCGAGCTTGCCCACGAACGGGTCCATCACGACCTTGAACACGTGCGCCAGCACGTGCTTCGCGGCGTCGGGCTCGGAATGGAACTCGACCGCGGCTTCGCCCTCGCCCCTGATGAACAGCGGCGGGTTGCCCTCCTTCGGATTGGGCAGGAGCTTGTCGAAGATCTCGAGCAGCTCGGCGACACCGGCGCCGGTACGCGCGGACACGAAGCACACCGGGATCAGATGGCCTTCGCGCAGCGCCTTCTCGAACGGCGCGTGCAGTTGTTCCGGCTCGACCTCGCCCTTCTCGAGATAGACGTTCATCAGCTCCTCGTCGACCTCGACCACCTGGTCGACCAGCGCACCGTGCGCCGCGGCCACGGACGAGAAGTCGGATTCGCCGGACGGATTGAAAAAGCAGTCGACGACGCGCTTGCCGCCGTCAGCGGGCAGGTTGATCGGCAGGCACTCCTTGCCGAACGCCGCCTGCACCGCAGCGAGGACCGCCTGCGCGTCGACGTTCTCGGCGTCGATCTTGCTGATGATGACGAGCCGGCACAGCTTGCGGCTGCCCGCCCAATCCATCATGCGCGAGGTGATCATCTCGATGCCGGACTGCGCGTTCACCACGATGGCGGCGGTTTCCACCGCGTCGAGCGCGCCGATCGACTGCCCGATGAAATCGGGAAAGCCCGGCGTGTCGATGACATGGACGCGCTTGCCGTTGATGTCGCAGTGCAGGATCGACGAGCGGAACGAGTGCTGGTACTGCTTCTCCATGGGGTCGAAGTCGGACACGGTGGTCCCGCGCTCGATCGATCCCGCGGCCTGTATCGCGCCGCTCTTCTGGAGCAGCGCCTCGGCCAGCGTGGTCTTGCCGCAGGCGCCGTGTCCCACGAGTGCAATCGTACGAATGTTCTCCGTGGCGTAGCTCGCCATCTGTCCTCCTCCTTGGTCGAACTTGAAAATTTAGCTCATTTCGCGGGCGCCCGCGCGCTACGCCGCAAATATCACGGCCGCATCCCCAGGTCCCAGAAGATACCCGTCATGATCGAAGTTCCACGACCCACGCGAACCGAGGAACAGCGTGGGTTGTCCGGCCCGCAGGCGCGGGCCGTCGGAGGCGATGAGCGCGTCGGTCGCGAGCGCGGTCCGCTCGCGCTCGCAAATCTCGCGCAGGCCGGCAGACCCGGTCTCCTCGCCGGTCTCGAACAGCACTTTCACATTGAAGCCGAGTCGCCCGCGCGCCTCGAGGCGTCGGCGCGCTGGCTCTCGGTCCGGTACGCGACGCGACGGGCCAGGTCCTCCGCCAACCCGCCCGCATCGAACCAGACCTGCGCCGCGGTGATCGCGGCCTCTCGTGACGCGTCTGTCATCGGGGTAGATGCTACACCGTCACGAGCAAGCAGCGCATCGACGCGCTGCTCCCCAGCCCCTAGCCCCTAACCCCTAGCCCCTATTGAACCGCCACGCCGGTCATCTCCCGAAGGTGCCTCAGTAGCTCCTCTTCCTGGTACGGCTTGCCGAGGTACATGTCCACACCCAATTCGGCGGCGCGGCTCCTGTGCTTCTCCGCCGTGCGCGACGTGATCATGATGATCGGGATCGCCTGGTACTTGGGATCGCCTTTCACCGTCTTCGCGAACTCGAAGCCGTCCATGCGCGGCATCTCGATGTCGAGCAGGATCACGTCCGGCACCTGCTCGGCCAGGACCTGCAGCGCATCGACGCCGTCGCGCGCGGTCGATACCGCGAAGCCTTCGCGCGTAAGCAGGCGACTCGTGATCTTGCGCACGGTCAGCGAGTCGTCGACGATCATGATCAGCGGCTGGGTGGAGATCGGCGCCACCGGTGCGCGCGGGCGGTCGCCGATGGCGCGATCGTCGCCGCGCGGCTCGTGCCTGGGCACGTCGCTGCGTGCGGCGAGCTGGACCGGGTTGATGATGAGCACGATCTCGCCGGTGCCCAGCACGGTGGCGCCGGTGATGCCCGACACGCGCGCGAGCTGCGGCCCGATGTTTTTCACCACCACTTCCTGGTTGCCGATCATCTCGTCGATGTGGATCGCGGCGTGGTTCTGGCCGCTGCGCAGCAGGAGGATGGAGTTGTATCGCTTCGTTTCCGGGTTGTGCGTGGTGTCGCCCAGCAGGCGCGGCAGGTAGTGGAACGGATAGCTGCGGCCCTGCCAATCCACCTTGCGCTGGATGTAGATGTCGAGCAGCGCCTGCGACTTCACCTGCTGCACCTGCTCCACCATCGGGGCCGGCAATGCCCACAGCCGCGCGCCCGCGCGTACCAGCACCGCCTGCGCAACCGCGAGCGTGAGCGGCAGGGTCAGCACGAAGCGCGTGCCCTTGCCGGCGTCGGACATCGCTTCCACGCGCCCGCCGAGCGCGCCGATCTCGCTGCGCACGACGTCCATGCCGATGCCGCGACCCGAGATCTGCGTGACCTTCGACGCGGTCGAGAAGCCCGGCGCGAACAGGTACTCGACGAGCTGCGCCTCGTTCGGCTCGGCGCCGGCAGCGACGAGGCCCATCGCCCGCGCGCGCTCGCGCACGCGCGGGAAATCGATCCCGCCGCCGTCGTCGGCAAGCTCGATCACCACTTCGTTGCCGACCTGGCGTACCGTCAGCGCGATCTCGCCGGTCTCGGACTTGGCCGAGGCGCGCCGCGCCTCGCGCGACTCGATGCCGTGGTCGAGCGCATTGCGCAGGAGGTGCTCGAGCGGGCCGACCAGCTTTTCCAGCACCGAGCGGTCGAGCTCGACCTGGCCGCCGTGGATCTCGAGGTTGGCGCGCTTGTCGAGTTCGCGCGCGGTCGACCGCAGGATGCGGTACAGACGTTCGGACAGGCTGCCGAACGGGACGGTGCGGATCGAGAACAGGCGTTGCTGCACTTCGCGCGACAGCCGCGCCTGCGCGAGCAGCGCGGCATCGGCATCGTCTAAGTTCCTGAGCAGCGATTGCTGCACCGTCGACACGTCGTTGATGCCTTCGGCGAGCGAGCGCGTGAGCTCCTGGAAGCGGGTGTAGCGGTCGAACTCCAGCGGATCGAAGTCGCCGTGCTGCTCCTGCAGAAGCTGCCGTGACTGGATCTGCGACTCGGCCTGGATCTCGATCTCGCGCATTTGCGCGCGCAGGCGGATGACGCTGGTGGTGAGCTCGAGGAGATTCGACTTCAGCGCGCGCAACTCGCCCTCGACGCGGGCGCGCGCGATCGCCACCTCGCCCGCCTCGTTCACGAGGCGATCGATGATGTCGGCGCGCACGCGAAGCTGCGCGCGGGCGCCCGCTTCGGGCTCGGCAGACGCCTTCGCTTCTGCCGTGGCGGGGGCGGACACCGGGGTTGGAACAGGGACTGGCGCTGGGGTGAGCGGCACGACCATCGGCCGCTGCGCGGGCGCGGCCCGCGCCGGCTCGGGTTCGGCCACGGGCGGTGCGAGCTCTTCCGCCGCTTCCTCCGCCGTGGGTACGGCAACCCAAGGCAGCGGCATGTTGAATTCGTCGCGGCGCAGGCCGTCGAGCACGTACGCGATGTGATCGAGGTCCTCGTCGAGCGCCTCGAACAGCCGCGGCGTGGCGGCGAGGTCGCTCCCCTCGAGGCGCGATTCCATGAGGTGCGCGAGCTCGCCAAGGCGCATTGCGCCGGCCATGCGCGCGCTCCCCTTGAACGTGTGCAGCGTCCGCCGCAGCTGCCCGACCAGCGCGGCGTCCGCGGGCGAGCGGCGCCAGGCGCGCAATTCCTCGCCCGCCTGCGGGAAAAGCTCGGCCGCCTCGTCGAGGAAGATCGGCAGCACCTGCGAGTCCACGTCGTCGCGGACGTCCGCAAGCGGGTCGGCCGTGTCCACCGGAACGCCGACCTCGATCTCCTCGTGCACGGCGGGCGGCACGACCT